>CAOJDT010000051.1 GCA_948433295.1 uncultured bacterium | reverse complement strand
TATCGAAAATTCTCTCTCAAAACTGATGGACGAAATAAATAAAATAGATTTGGAGAAAAATACAAACGATATAAAAGATTCAGTAATGTCTGCGATACTTTCAGTCAGCGACCAGCTTTCTTTTGTAGAAGAAACAGAAGAAATCAAAGATTTTGTTGAAGAAAAAACCAACGAAATTAATCAAACATTAAATGATGTCAAAAAACAACTCGGCAATATCTCAAGCAACAGCGATGATATGGATTTTTATTCATACACGCTTCAAGATGTTGAAAGCGATATTGCAAAATTAAGACTTGCAATAACAGAATTATCTTCAAACCATTCGTCAAACGAAGTAGGGGTAATTTCTTCTAATATTAACCGCATTGCAAAATCAATAGAAGATTTGCAATTTACGGTTAATTCAAACCGTGACGACGAATTTAACGGAGATTTTGATAAACTTAATGAAGATATATTGAGTATAAGCGCAAGAACAAACAAACTTCTTTTGAATTCCGACGAATCTTACAAAATTCTATCAGAAAGTATGGAAGAATTTAACAGACGCACGGATTCTCTTGAAGAACAGATTAATGCGATAAATTCAAGAAATCTCGAAAAACGCCTTGCCGTTATTGACAAAAAAGTCAATGCAACAATGAATTCGTCAAAAGTTCTCGAAAATGTTATGATGTACTTAGGTGAATGGATGGACGGTACTACGGATTTAGTCAACAGTATTTACGACAAATCAGCAAAGACAACATCTATTCAAGCTACAATTGACGAACTTAGAACAAATATTCCGCAAAAACGGGAATTACTCAATATTATTGAAAATAAATTCGAAGAACAACAATCACGAATTGACAAACTTGAACAAAAATTGGAACAAGCGTTAACTATGCTCCAAGAACGTCAAAACACAGGGGTTTCGGATAAAATCGATAATATTGAATCTCAATTGGAAAAATTGAGCAGCAATATAGAAAAACTTACAGCATATGTTGATTAATAATAACTTAATAAAAGATTTACAAAAAACACTCTCAGCCGAAAATGTTCTTTCAACGATGGAAGAACGATACGCCTACGCACAGGACGCAACAAATTCAAGGCAAATAAAAAATTTGCCTGATGCTGTAGTATTTGTTGAAAATACAGAACAGGTTCAAAAAATCGTAAAACTTGCAAACAAATACAAAACACCGATAATCTGCCGCGGTGCTGGCACAAACGTTGTCGGATCCTGCCGTACAGTCCACGGCGGAATTGTTTTGAATTTTTCCAAAATGAATAAAATTCTGGAATTAAGCCGCGAAAATATGACTGCAACAGTCCAACCGGGAGTGATTGTCGGAGATTTGCAAAAAGAAGCCGAAAAAATCGGACTTTTTTACCCGCCGGACCCTTCAAATCTTAAAGTTTCAACTATCGGAGGCAGCATTGCACAGGCTTCAGGCGGCGCAAAAACTTTCAAATACGGAACGACAAAGGATTATATCCTTGACCTGAAAGTCGTAACCGCAACAGGTGAAATCCTACGTACTGGTTCCAGCACTATCAAAAACGCAACGGGATACAATTTAAACAGCCTTTTCGTAGGCTCGGAAGGCACGCTTGGAATCGTTGTCGAAGCCACAATGAAGCTTATTCCTCAGCCCGAATCAAAAAAAGTTTTGATGGCATATTTTGATACTGTCGAAGATTCTGTACATGCCGTAAATTCTATTATTGAACAACGAATCTATCCTGCGACAATTGATTTTATGGATAAAAACGCAATTCAAACCGTTGAAAAATTCTATCCTGCGGGACTTCTTTGCGACAAAGAAGCTGCACTTGTCATTGAAATTGACGGATTTGAAACCACTATGAATTATCAACAAAATATAATTGTTTCAGTCCTTGAAAACTGTAAAGCGAGCGCAATTCAATATTCGACAAACGAAGAAGAATACGAAAGAATTTGGACTGCACGCCGCTCATCAATGGGAGCCTGTGCAAAGATGAAGCCGAATGTTACTACAGACGACGTTATAGTACCGCGGAAAAATCTTGCGGCACTGGTAAAAGGCATCAACGATATTTGCAAAAAATACGACCTGACAGTTTGTATGGTAGGACACGTCGGCGATGGAAGCGTTCATCCGCAAATCCCTATCGACTACCGCGACGAAGAAGAATACCGCCGATTTAAGCTTGCAAAATCCGAGATTTACGACTTAACGGCAAAACTCGACGGAATTCTGTCGGGCGAACATGGGATTGGCGCGGAAAAACGCGAATATATTCATAAGGTAATCAACGGGGTTGCACTGGATTATATGCGCCAAATCAAGAAAACCTTCGACCCGAATAACATCCTGAATCCGTATAAGATATTTTAATAAAATTTCAGGCTTGAAAAATCGCGTATAATCGTTTATAATGAGTATGTAATAATTTAGGAGGATACCATGAAAAAGCAGACTATGACGAACTTTCACAGAATAGGGGGGGGGCTTCTCTAGTCGAAAACCTCCTTATCATAAGGCTTTTACACTTGCCGAAGTTTTTTCCCAACACTTTGTAGATTATCGTAAAGCTGCCTTTACTCTCGCTGAAGTTTTAATAACTTTAGGCATTATTGGCGTGGTTGCAGCTATGACAATGCCGGCGCTTATTCAAAGCCATCGAAAACAGGTTGTAGAAACCCGTCTTGCAAAATTCTACAGCGCAATTAATCAGGCTATAAAGCTTTCAGAAGTCCAAAACGGGGATAAAAAATACTGGGATGTAGTGGATTATGGTTGGGAAACCGATGAAGAAGGTAATGAAGACCGTTCACAGCCGCCAAAAGCAGCGGGCTGGTACAATAAATATTTGAAAAATTACCTGAAAACAACAAAAATTGAGTACGATAATACTTATGAAGGCAGAGTTAAGGCGTATTTTCCAGACGGAAGCCTTATGTTGTTTTCATCCTCCTCAATAATTTTTTATCCCGAAGCAAAAAATTATGCTACAGTAAAGTACGGCGAAAGTAATAATGACAGGGATAGAAATCAATCCGGTATAAAATATTTTACTTTTCTTTTTAGACCTGCTGGAACCTCCAAGTGGCTAGGAGAAAAAGGTGTCGAACCCCTGCTTGAAAATAGCTGGAACGGGACAACAGAGGCACTATGGAATGATAATGCATTAGGCTGTAAGCAGAATGTATCAAACGAAAGAGCCTATTGCACGAAGCTGATACAGATGAACGGCTGGAAAATCCCGAAGGATTATCCGTTCAAGTTTTAGGATGGCAGATTTTCCAGCCGTCAAGTGTGGCGATTGCCGTGCAAACGCACATTCTGAGGGGCAAGGGTTGGGCCGGACTTTGTCCGATGGAAAATCCCGAAGGATTATCCGTTCAAGTTTTAGGATACGGATTTTCCGGCCGTACGTATGACGTAATTGTGCGTAAAAAAAGAGGGGAGCTCACTTTCTCCCCTCCTCAAAGCTGTTATTAACCTTTTATTGCCTCTGCGCAGTCCTCGCAGATTCCGTCGGAATCGAGTTTTCTGTATTTCCAACAGCGAGCGCATTTTTCGCCTTCGGCTGCCGTTACCCATACAGTAAAATCGTCTTCTTTGTATTCATTCAATACATCTGACGGTTTTTCATCCGAAACATGTGCTTGAGACACGATAAATATATTACAAAGTTCGCTTTCATTAGATTTCAATACCGCATTGTCTTTTACGCTAACGGTAACCGCAACTTCAAGAGAACTTCCGACTTTTTTGTCTGCACGAAGCGGTTCGATTGCGCGGCTGACAACTTCTCTTGCCTTTAAGATTTTAGAGAAATCATCTTCTAATTCAGCGTTGTTCCATTCAGGTTTTGCTTGAGGCCAACTTGAAAGAAGAATACTTTCCAAACCGCCTTTTTGACTTTCAGGAACGCTCATCCAGATATCTTCAGCCTGATGAGGCATTACAGGAACAAGCATTCTGACTAAAGTTTGAAGAATTTCAAAAAGAACAGTCTGGCAAGCACGGCGGGAAAGCGATTTTTTACCCGCAGTGTAAAGTCTGTCTTTTACGATATCCAGATAGAACGAACTCAAATCAACAGCCGCAAAGTTTTGTAATTGTTGGAAGTATTTGTAGAATTCGTAATGTTCAAAAGCTTCTGTTACGCTTACGATTAATTGATTCAACTTGTGGAGCGCGAATTTGTCGAGCGCAGTCAATTCGTCGTATGCAACGTAATCTTTTTCAGGATCGAAGTCAAACAAGTTCCCGAGTAAGAATCTTGAAGTATTTCTTGTTTTCTTAAAGATTTCGGCAAGCTGTTTAATTATGTTGTTACCGATTTTTGTATCGTTTCTGTAATCGACTGACGCTGCCCAAAGTCTCAAAATATCAGCACCGTAGGTTTTGATAATTTCGTCAGGTCTGATGTAATTACCAAGAGACTTCGACATTTTTCTTCCGTCTTCACCGAACACGAAACCGTGAGTAAGTACTGATTTGTAAGGTGCTTTACCTTCGGTTGCCATTGAAGTCAACAGTGAAGATTGGAACCAACCTCTGTGTTGGTCGGAACCTTCGAGATACATTTCAACAGGAGTGTGACCGAGAACGTCGGAACGTTTTTCAACAACGGCTCTCCAGGAAATTCCGGAATCAAACCAAACATCCATAATATCATTTTCTTTACGGAAATGATTTTTGCCGCATTTAGGACATTTAAAGCCTTGCGGAAGTAACTCTTCTACAGAATGTTTTACCCACGCATCAGAACTTTCTTTTTCAAAGATTTTTGCAACATTTTCGATAGTTTCGTCTGTAACGATAACTTCGCCGCAGTCTTCACAGTAGAAAACAGGGATAGGAACACCCCACGCACGCTGACGTGAAATACACCAGTCAGTACGTCCTGCTACCATGTTTGAAATTCTTGCTTCACCGCTTGCAGGAATCCATTTTACGCCCTTAATTGCTTCTAAAGTTTCGTCTCTGAATTTGTCAACTTTAACAAACCATTGCGGAGTTGCGCGATAAATTACGGGGTTTTTACATCTCCAGCAGTGCGGATAACTGTGGTTTATATCCTGTGCTTTTAAAAGTGCTCCGCATTTTTCGAGTTTTTCGATAACAATAGAATTTCCTTTGAAATAAGGAACGCCTTCCAAATCTTTATCTTTTACGGCGTCAGTCCAAACCCCGCGGCTATCGAGAGGTGAAAAGACTTCAATACCGTATTTGCAGCCGACTTCATAGTCTTCAAGACCGTGACCCGGAGCGGTGTGAACCGAACCCGTACCTGCGTCCAAAGTAACGTGTTCACCTAAAATTATCGGAGATTTTCTGTCAACAAGCGGGTGTGATGTATTAAGAAGTTCCAAATCCGAGCCTGTGCAAGAACCCAGAACTTTAATTTCACTTTCTTCCCACTCAACATCTTTTAAGAAACTTGCCAAAAGGTCCTGAGCCGCAACATAGACATCACCTTTGTATTCAAAGAAAGTATATTCAAATTTCGGGTGCATAGAAATCGCCATATTCGAAGGAATCGTCCAAGGAGTTGTTGTCCAGATTATAGCGTAAATACCCTTGTCATTCTGAGCGGAGCGAAGAATCTCTTTATTAATTTTTTCAGTACTTTCTTCATCAAACTTAAATCTTACATAAATAGAAGTTGAAGTATGGTCAGCGTATTCGACTTCGGCTTCTGCAAGCGCGGTTTCGCAGGAAGCGCACCAGTAAACAGGTTTCAAGCCTTTTTCAACGTAACCTTTTTTGAACATTTCACCGAAAACTCGAACCTGTTCGGCTTCGTATTCAGGATTAATCGTCAAGTAAGGATTTTCCCAATCACCGAGAACGCCGAGACGTTTGAATTCGTTTTCCTGACCTTTAAGATTTTTGTGAGCGAATTCGCGGCATTTTTGACGCAATTCGTAAGGAGTAAGCGCGCTTCTTCCGCCTTTAATATTTTTCACAACGGCGTTTTCGATAGGAAGCCCATGACCGTCATAACCCGGAACGTATGGCGCATAAAAACCTGCCTGGGATTTGTATTTTAAAAGAATATCTTTTAAGATTTTGTTCAAAGCAGTACCAACGTGAATTTTTTCCGAACTCAAATACGGAGGACCGTCGTGCAAAATGAATTTGTTAGTTTTGTCACGATTTTCAATAATTTTGTTATAAATATCGTGTTCTTCCCAAAATTTTTGGATTTCAAGTTCACGAACTGCCGCATTCGCTCTCATTGCGAGAGTTGTTTGAGGCAGGTTAAGAGTTTCTTTAAATTCCACTTTTGTACCTGTTTCGTTGCTCATCTTTTTTATCCTTCTTTTACTTCAATTGATTTTTTGTGACCAAGTTCATTTCTAAATTTTTCGATATCCGCGCCAATGCTTTCTTCTTTTGATTGTCTTACGAATTCGTGCATTTTGTCATAATCGAATTCTCTTTCCCAACGCGCGATAACAACAGTTGCAACACAGTTACCGACAAGGTTTACGGTAGTTCTTCCCATATCGAGAATCTGGTCGATACCAAGAAGAATCGCAACCCCGAGAATCGGGATGTTAAAGCTTGCCAGAGTTCCCGCAAGCACAATCAACGACACTCTCGGAACACCCGCAATACCTTTACTGGTAAGCATCAATGCTAACATTATGATTAACTGTTGATTCAAATCAAGATTTATTCCTACAATCTGAGAGGAGAAAATAACTGCCATTGCAAGGTATAAGGTACTTCCGTCAAGGTTAAACGTATAACCGGTAGGCATAACAAATCCGACTATATTTTTCGGCACCCCGAAGCGTTCCATAATATCCATAGCTTTAGGGAAAGCAGCCTCGGAACTTGCAGTGGTAAACGCCAGTAATGCAGGTTCCTGCAATGCTCTCAACAAATCTCTGAATGATATTTTCACGATTTTGCAAGCAATTATTAATACTAGAAATACAAAAACAGCAAGTGCTACGTATAAAGCGCCAATGATTTTGAAATAATTTTTCAAAACAGATAATCCGTTCGCACCGACAGTAGCTGCAATCGCACCGAAAATACCCAACGGCGCAAAATACATTACGTATTCCGTAAATTTAAACATAATTTGCGAAACGGAATTCAAGATTTTTAAAACAGGGTCAGCAGCTTTTCCTACCGCACATATTGCAAGCGCAAAAAATATTGAAAACACTACGATTTGCAAAAGATTTCCCTGCGCCATCGCATCAATTATACTTGTCGGAAAAATGTCAGTGACCATCTGGCTTATGGAAGTGTGAGCGTGAGCTGCAGCCATAAGTCCCGCTTCCTGCATGTGAAGCGCATGTGCCGAATTCCCAGTAACAAATCCCACTCCCGGCTTAAAAATATTCGCCATCGTTAAACCGATAACAAGTGCAAGCGTTGTTACTATTTCAAAATAAATAATCGTTTTAAGCCCGATTTTACCGAGACTTTTTCCGTCACCGTGCCCGGCAATACCCACAACAAGAGTCGCAAACAGCAATGGGGCAATAATCATTTTTACCATACGTAAAAATATTGTCGCGAACGGACGCATTTTTACCGCAAAGTCAGGGGCAAAGTGTCCTACTATGACACCTAAAATTAACGCTATAAATATCAGGGCTGTGAGTTTAGAATGTTTCAAAGTTTGGTACCTCAATAATTATTATATATCAAACATGCGAAATTAAGTATTTTTAGGATATTACGTTTTGTAATATTTGTTACCTTTCCTTGCCATGCCTTTTTTAATTGTTGTATGATTGTATAATAAACATGCTTGATTTTTTAAACATGATTTAATGTAATATTTTATAAAGTGGAGGTTAGTGTGAACTTAGTGGAAGACAAATTAAATTTATCGGAAAACGCAATAAGAGTTCTTGAAAAAAGATACTTAAATCGTGATAAGGACGGAAATTGTACGGAAACTCCGTCAGATATGTTCAAACGTGTTGCGAAAACAATTGCGGAAGGCGATTTGAAATTCGGAAAATCTCAATCCGATATAGACAAATTGACTGAAAGATTTTACGATGCAATTACAAGCTGCTGTTTTATGCCAAACTCACCAACTTTGATGAACGCAGGACGTGAACTCGGTCAGCTTGCTGCTTGTTTTGTTCTTCCTGTTGAAGATTCTCTTGAAGGCATTTTTGAAACAGTTAAAAACACGGCTCTTATTCATAAATCAGGCGGCGGAACAGGTTTTTCTTTCTCAAAATTGAGACCTAAAAACAGTGTTGTTCGCTCTACTATGGGCGTTTCTTCCGGTCCGGTTTCATTTATGGAAGTTTTCAACGCTGCAACGGAAGCTGTTAAACAGGGCGGTACAAGACGCGGTGCAAATATGGGTATATTAAGAGTTGATCACCCTGACATTTTAGATTTTATTAACTGTAAAGCCGATAACAATAAATTAAACAATTTTAATATTTCTGTTGCAGTTACAGACAAATTTATGGAAGCATATATTAACGGAACCGATTACGAATTAATTAATCCGCAAAACGGAAGCGTTGCAGGCACAATGAGTGCTAAAAAAGTTTTTGATTTAATCGTTGACGGTGCCTGGAGAAACGGCGAACCGGGTATTGTTTTCATCGACAAAATGAACGCAGACAACCCTACACCTCACATCGGAGCAATAGAATCTACAAACCCTTGCGGTGAAGTTCCGCTTCTATCTTACGAAGCATGCAACCTCGGCTCAATCAACCTCGGCAAAATGGTTGAAAACGGTTCTATTAACTGGGATTTACTCGCTAAAACTACAAGAACCGCAATAAGATTCCTTGATAACGTTATTCAGGTAAACAACTATCCGTTACCGCAAATTTCCGAAATGGTTCAAAACAACCGTAAAATCGGCTTAGGCGTAATGGGTTGGGCTGACATGCTTATGAAAATGGGAATATCTTACGCTTCTGCCGAAGGTACAAAACTCGCAGGTCAGATTATGGAATTCATTGACTATGAATCAAAATGCGAATCAATTGAACTTTCTAAAGAACGTGGTAAATTCCACAACTTTAAAGGAAGCATCTATGACGGTAAAAACTTCCTCTACAACAAATACAAAGGAAAATCAGCAGGCAAAATCTCTGATGAACAATGGAAAGAACTTGATGCGCAAATCGAAAAATTCGGTATCAGAAACGCAACTACAACTTGTATTGCGCCTACAGGTACAATTTCAATGATTGCAAGCGCATCCGGCGGTGTTGAACCTTTATTCGGTCTTGTATTCTCAAGATTGATTATGGACGGAACCGAAATGTTAGAAATTAACCCGATTTTCAAAGATTATGCGGTTAAAAACGGCATCTATTCCGAAAGCTTAATGCAAGAAATCGCAAAAACAGGTTCAGTAGCACACGTTGACAGCGCATCTGATGAAGTTAAGAAAATCTTCGTAACCGCTCATGACGTTTCACCTTACTGGCACGTAAAAATGCAGGCTGCATTCCAGCTCCACACAGACAACGCCGTTTCAAAAACAGTTAACTTTGAAGAATATGCTACAAGAAAAGATATCGAAGAAGCATACGTTCTCGCTTACGAAAACGACCTTAAAGGTATAACCGTTTACAGAAACAACAGCCGTCAATTCCAACCTATGAACCTCGACGACAAAAAGAAAACAGAAGAACCTAAGGTTGAAGAAAAAGAGGTCCTGAAACAAGTTCAGGACGACACAACAGAAGAATACAACCCGACAGGTGAAATCAAAAAGGTTACCTGCCCTGAATGCGGTAACACTATTGAAATGGCTGAAGGCTGCTTCATCTGTTTGAACTGCGGTTACTCAGGTTGTTCATAATCGAAGGTGCACAAAGCAAACGGACAGATATAATATTAAGAGAGAGTAAAAAGAGCCGGGAATAAAATCGGCTCTTTTTGTAAATATTTGTTAACTTATTACAACAAAACTAGCACATTATTTTATCCGCGTGTTTTTCATGAAAGTATATAGGTAAAGTGTAGAAAATAGAGGTAGAAATTATGGCAGTAAATTCAATTCCTTCAGTCAACATCGGTGGAAACATCGTATCTCCGACAGCTGACGGTAAAGTTAAGGTTCAAACAGCAAAAGGTAAAACGCGAGTTTTAACACAGGATCAGTTTGAAAAATCAATTCTTAAAAATGCCGAAAATATTAAAGCAGGCAAAGATTTTGAAATTAAAAAGAGCAACACAACAGCAAAAATTCTCGGATTAGTAGTTGCTGCTGCAACAATTACCGCAGGTATTATTTTCAGAAAAGACATCGGTAAATTTATAAAAGGACTTAAAAAACCATCATTTGCAGAATTAAGAAAACAGGTAACCGCAAGAAATGAAGTTTTGAAAGCTAACGGCTTATCAAAAAAAGATTATAAAGCAATGAAAGCTTATGCGGCTCCTGACGCTAAAATAACCGATAAAGTACCTGCCTGGGCAAGAGATAAAGAAACTTGCCAAAGATACACTACAATGGTTGAACTTCAAATGAAAAAACGTTTGGATTTGGCAGCCCAAGCCGTAGAAGCCTCCGCAAAAACTGCTGAGACCACTGCAAAAGCTGCAGAAACAACTACAAAGGTCGCAGAAGTTCCTGCAAAAGCATAATTTCTACACAATATATAAAGAAAATAACCTCCTTGAACAGGAGGTTATTTTTTTATATAATATAAACATGCTTATATCAATCGTCGTAACCAGCTATAATTACCAAAAGTATCTGAAAGATACCATAAATTCCATCATCTCTCAATCTTATACGAACTGGGAAATGATAGTAGTAGACGACGCTTCAACCGATTCTTCCGTTGATATTATCAAAGAATTTGTTAAAAGCGATAATCGCATAAAATTAATCGAAAATGATGTTAATCTCGGACTTTCAAAATCAATGGAAAAAGGAGTAAAATCTGCGTCAGGAGAGTGGATTGCGTTTTTAGAAAGCGACGATTTATGGAAAGAAAACCATCTTAAAAAAATTACCGAAATTATAGAAAAATATCCGCAAACAACACTTATATTTAACGATGTAGAACCATTTGGAGACAAAGATTCTATCCGCCGTAAAGAAGAATATCTCAATAAAAACAGAACTTTTCTCAAACAAAAAACTTTTCCTGCAAATATGTTCTTTGATTTGGGCGCAGTCAACCTAATCCCGACCTTTTCGTGCATTTGCGCAGATAAGAAAAAATTGCTTGAATGCGGCTTTGACACGCCTATAGACAAATTTTTGGATTGGTGGCTCTATGTTCATCTTGCAAGAAAAAATGATTTTTATTATATTCCTGAAAAACTTACAAAATGGCAGCTTCACCCTGAGAGTTATATTCAAAATAAAAACAAAAAGAAACACTTGCCAATGGGAGTTCTTGCGTTGTCAGACATTATCCGCAAAGAAAAAGATTTGACGCTGATTCCATATTTTATAAAGACTTGTTTTTCGGCTTGTTTAAGGCTTTTAAACCGCGCAAAGACATCTTAACCGTCCATCGGAAGTAACGTTTCAAAAATCCCGGCATAAATGCTAGCATCAGAAAAAAAACATATTTAAATATAAAAGGAATATATTTAAAATAATCAGGTTCAACAAGGGTCCGATTGAGATTTTTTTGAATCAATTCGACGGGATAATCGGAAACATCCGAGATAAAATCCTGCCAAAAATCAGTAACCGTCAAATCCTGATTTTTACGCCTCAAGATACTGCATTTTACAAACGGCATTCCGCCAAACTTTATCAACTCACGCCACAGCGAAAATATTACGTGATTAAACCTGTAAAAAATTTTCACATAAACATCGTCTTTGAATCCGTTATTTACCAGAAGTTCGTATAACCCGATTTCATAATTAATAACAATATCGTTCTTCTCATCAAAATGCCTTATTGAAGAAATAAATTCGCCAAAAACCTCACTCAGAAAAACATTCTTTTTAAAAACAAGAAAATAACTCTGTAAATGTTCACGTTTAACGCCAATATACTTGTTATTCTTTTTTATTGCGCCGAAGCGATTCTTGGTAATTCCCCAAAAATCACAATCAGAAGACGCTTCCATTTCCTCAAAAATTTCGTTAAAAGGAAAGAACGGACCATAACAACTGTCGTTGGCAAAAACAAGTTCATCAAAATCTTGAAGCCTTTCTTTCAAATACAGATATCCGCGTTTGTAAGAGCCAAAGTCGTACTCGTCATGGTTTTCCGCAATAATATACTCAGCAATTCCGTCGAGTTTAGATTTTTCCGGGTCAGGAATCTCGTTGCAAGAAACAAACACCACAGTATCGCACACGGATTTTAAAGCATTTAAATAATAGACGACATAATCATCTATAATTTTATCTTTATCATAATGCGCAAAAATTACGGCTCGTTTCATCTTTTCCTCCGCCGTAATTATATCACAAATTGTGGCAAGATTTACAACTTATAGGGGTAATCCTTTTAAACTCCCACCGAACCAGTTCGGCTTAACTTTGCCCCACAAAATGTCAGAATCCACGGGTATTTACTTTCGGACGGAGGGGAGTTTTTTGCTTACAAAGATTTACAACTTATAGGGGTAATCCTTTTAAACTCCCACCGAACCAGTTCGGC
>CAOJDT010000050.1 GCA_948433295.1 uncultured bacterium | reverse complement strand
CCGAACGAACGTAAGGAACATCATTTCCCCATGCTTCCTTTGCAGTAACGGATTTTCCGCCTGCAGACGCCGAATAAAATGCAGACACGACTTTATAATTGTAAGTTAAAACAAGTCCGCTTGTATCATCAACTGCATGATTTGTTTTAACGGTTTCGGCAGATGCTCCGCCGTAGGCCTGATCTTCGGGTGTATCTTTCAAATCAAAACCTAAAGATGCGCGTTTACCCAAATTGGCAAGAGCATAACTTCTTGCTGCGATTGCCTGTGCTTTAAGTGCTTCTAGCTCCCAGCTTGACGGCATTTCAGAGGGAACAACACCTTTTATATAATCTTCCAAATCTACTTCATTAATAACGGTTAATTTTTGATTTTTATTTTGAATAATCAGATAGCCTCGATACCAACGGTTTTTGGCACTGATAAATCCGCCATCGGCAGGTTTTAAAACAACATTATCCGAATAAATCTGATAAAATTTTCCATCAAGTTTTATCGCCATCGTATTACGGTAAGGGACAATTTCATAGCCTTTCATGGCATCAATTTTCAAAACTGTCTTGTTGGTGTTGGCATCAATTAAGGATGTTGCATTAGACGACCCCACACCAATTCTTCCGACACCGTATTGCAAACCTATTTTAACGGCATTTGCGGGATTCTGGATAAAAAATGATAAAATTAATACAAAATATACACGGCTAATCTTTTTCATTATACGAAAATTATATCATATTCCGAAAAAAATTGATTAGGTCTTTTGGTCGATTTTCGGCGGAGTTTTAATTCCTAAGTTAGCCTTGATTCTTTCAGAGTAATTTTCTGCCAGTTTGTGACCTGCAGAGTACGAGAGAATGGAACCGCACACAAAAGTTATACCTTTTAATACTGCGGCAATTTTCGAACCGCGGCCTGATTTTGATATAAATTCCGCAGCAGGCTTCATCCATTTTACCTTATTCATCTGGGCTGCCACTGAAGACACATTTTTTTCATTGTAGACTTTATCAAGATGAAGTTTCATCATTCCCTCACCCGCAAACATTGCGGCAAGTGCACCTGTTTCCGTAATACCTGTGCCTACTTTATCGTCAGACATTGCGGTTTTCACGACACTTGATGCACAAATCAGAGGGTTAACATTTTTTATAGACCATTTAACGGCTTTTCCTGTATAATCAACGATTTTACTCTTCTCTGCGAGTTGATTGAAAACACTCACTGCACTGCTTGCGGTTTTTGCAGTTGTTTCGTTGTAATTTGCAATAGCCTGCACAATCTTGGCGCCCTGTGCAAAAGCTACCGTACCGCGCTGCGGTTCGCCGTTTTCTGCCTTTTTAAAGTTCCTGTAACAGAATATTCCGCTTGGAACACAAACTTCCAATAATGCTGTGGAAATAGACATTATTATATAACCTTTTTAAACACTACCTTACATTTATATAAAGTATTTTTTTTATTAATAATTGCGCAGAGCATAATTTTTGTTACAAAAGTTACATAAGACAAAAAAGGGGGCAATGTGCCCCATTGCCTTAAAATTACATTTAATGTATTTGGGTATTATGCATACCCGAACCCGCACCTGTTATTGTTTCGTTAAGTGCCTCTAATCAAGACCGACCTTCGGTCGGTTCAGGGGAATGCTACCCCCTCTTTTATTATCATGTATTTATGCTACAATAAGTGTATGATTGAAAGATATGCACGCGAAGAAATGAAAAAAATATGGGATTTGCAATCCAAATTTGAGTACTACCTTAAAGTTGAAATTGCGGTCTGCGAAGCTTATGCTCAGGAAGGAAAGTTTCCTGAAAAAGATATTGAAGAGTTAAAGAATAAAGCAGCTTTTACAATCGAAAGAATTGACGAAATAGAAGCAGAAGTTCGCCACGACGTAATCGCTTTTCTTACCTGCGTAAACGAAAGTCTCGGAGATTTGGCAAAATATATGCACGTGGGTATGACAAGTTCTGACGTAATTGATACGGCGTTTGCTCTTCAAATTCAAGACAGCGGAAAAATTATAGTTGAAGATTTGAAATCTACAATCGAATCTTTAAAAGAACTTGCTCAAAAACATAAAAACACAATCTGTATCGGACGTTCTCACGGAATCCATGCGGAAGTAATGACTTTCGGAGTAAAAATTTGTTCGTGGATTGATATTATGGAACGCCAACTCGAAAACTTTGAACACGCACTTGAACAAATTCGCGTAGGACAAATTTCAGGACCGGTTGGAACTTATAGTAACATTTCTCCAAAAATCGAAGAAATTACCTGCAAAAATCTGGGATTAAAACCTGCAAGAATTTCAACACAAATCATTGCACGCGATTATCACGCATATTTTATGCAATCGTTAGCGCTTATTGCAAGTGTTATTGAACAATTTGCAACCGAAATAAGACATCTTCAAAGAACAGAAGTTCTGGAAGCCGAAGAAGGTTTCGGGGCAAAACAAAAAGGCTCATCCGCGATGCCGCATAAGAAAAACCCTGTTTTGAGCGAAAATCTTTGCGGACTTGCAAGAGTTGTTCGTGCGAATTCGATTGTGGCATTGGAAAATATTCCGCTCTGGCACGAAAGAGATATTTCTCACAGTTCGGCAGAAAGAATCATATTCCCTGACAGCCTGACTCTTGTTGATTTTATGTTGAACAGATTTAACGGTGTTGTAAAAAATCTTGTTGTTCATGAGAAAAATATGCTCAAAAATACCGAAAAATTCGGTGGAATAGTATTTTCACAAAAGGTTCTTCTTGAACTTGTGGAAAAAGGTTTAACTCGGGAAGAAGCCTACCGAATTGTTCAGCGCAATGCGCTTGACGCGTTTGAAAATGACGGAGATTTTAAAGCGAATTTATTTAAAGATAACGAAGTTACAAACCGTTTGACTAAAGAAGAAATCGAAAAAATCTTCGACAAAAATGCGTTCTTATCGAATATAGATACTATTTATAATCGGATTTTAGATTAAAATACGTTCTGCTAAACGAATAACTTCTTCTGCCGATACAGCCTGTGTGCAAGCGTTATGGTTTTGTTCGTTCGGACAGTTACGTTTGTTGCAAGGCTGGCAGGATAACTTTCCGCTAAGCGCAAAATATTTTTCATCATTACCGAAACAGCCAAACATGCCAGTATTTGTACAGCAGAAAACCTCAATCAACGCAGGTTTTGCCGAAGCCCACGCAAGGTGTGCACTTCCCGAATCCGGCGCAATCACCAAATCCGCACGCGTAAAAATCTCCATCAAATCTTTAAGATTCGTTTTTCCTGCGAGATTAATAAAATCATCACCGCCTATTTCCGAAATAAGCGCTTTATCCTGTTCCATTCCGGTAAAAACAAGATTCGACTTATCTCTCAAAGCCTCAACAACTTTTTTCCAATTTTCAACATCCCAATGTTTAGGCTCCCAGGTAGTTGCAGGCGCAATCACCGTTACAGGTTTTGAGCGGTCAATTCCTTCCAGAAGAGAATCTATTTTTTGCTTAACTTCGGCGGACTGTTCAGGAAGTGACATTTTTATTTCGCTTACGTCATGCCCGAGGTAATTCGCGTAATCAAGATTCCATTTTACCATGTGAAGACAATTGACAGCAGGCGGCAATATTTCGTTTGCACCGTATTTTGCACCTTCGGATGAATACTTTGAAATAATTCTGCGTTTGGCACCGCAAAATTTCATAAACGGCAAACTTTTAATTCTTCTCTGACAATCAAAAGCGATATCATATTTTTCTCTCCGCAAATCAAAAACCAATTTCACCATATCGAAAAGATATTTAAGATTAAATTTATTTTTACGCCACGTATAAAGAGGTGCAAAGAAAACTTTATCACAGCAAGGGTTTCCGCTAACTATATCAATCCCTTTTTCCGTTGTTAAAAAATGAACTTCATAACCGTTTGCCTTAAGATTGTTGGCAAGCGGAACCGTAAAAATAACATCACCAAGCGATGAAAGTTTGATTATCAAAACCTTTTTCATACAATAATTATAGCACAAATACATAATTGTATGTTATAATTCGGCTATGAAAATTCTTTTTATAACAGACTTATACCCGATAAAAAATTCCGAAAAAACTACACCAAGAACTCTAAAAAATTTTGTCGGCGAATGGAAAAACGCAGGTCACAGCGTTGATGTTATAAAACCGAATTTTATACTGAATTCTTTTTTGCGCAAAAAAACGTTTTACAAACAGGGCAATTACGACGGGGTTCTGAATCTGAATTTTTGGACGCCGTTTTTGGGTAAAATCAAACCGCCAGAAAAAGATTATGATATAGTAATCGCCCATATGCCATCGGGGATTTTATACGCAGACAAACTCGGGCTTCCGTTCGTCGCAGGAATACACAATTCCGATTTAACTGTTTTGACAAACCCTTTATATAAAATACATTTCAAAAAAAGAATGGAAAAAGCTCTCGAAAATGCAAAAGCAATTGCCTGCCGCTCGTATGTTTTGAAAGAGAGATTTTTGAAACTGTATCCGCAGTATGAGACTAAAACTTTCACTGCGCCTTCAGGGATAGAAATCAATCCACTACTCCGCAGCACCCCTCTTTGTAAAGAGAACATTCGTGTTCTCACCTGCGCAAATTACAAAAAATCCAAAAATATCGAAAAAGTTCTTGAAGCAGTAAAAGATTCGGATGGTTTTGAACTGACCGTAATCGGCGAAGGAACCGATACGACAAAACTCCGAAAACTAAACCCTAAAGCAATTTTTAAGGGTTATCAGCCGCATGACAAAGTTCTTGAAGAAATGAGGAAAAGTGATATCTTTATTCTTCCGAGTACGGGTGAAACCTTTGGTATGGTTTATTTAGAAGCCATGGCATCAGGCTGTATTACGGTCTGCACAAAAGGCGACGGGATTGACGGAATTATCAAAAACGGAGAAAACGGATTCCTGACAGAACCCAAAACTTTACAAATCAGAGAAACCCTTCTTAACATAAAAAAACTGCCGCCGGATACCTTGAAAGTATTGCAGGAGAATAGTTTTAACACAATAAAAGATTACACGCAAAAGGAATGTTCTGATAAATATTTGCAACAAATCTTTAAGATTTTATAAAGATTTGACAACTTGCAAGCATGTTTCTGTTACTATAAACAAGTTAATTTATTTACCCGATAAATTTGCCGAGGTATAGAAAAAGAAGGGAAACACTTAATGAACAGAATTTTAATTGCACTTTTGACGCTGTTTTTCAGCTTTCAACAACAGGCTCAGGCAATGAATGTTGATTCGATTATGGACAAACATATCGCACCGATTTTTGATGCGATAGCAGATATTATTTTCTTTCCGATAACAATCGGGACGTCAAAAGTTCCGTTAATTATTTTCTGGATATTGATAGCGGGTATTTTCTTTACTGTATTTTACAGAGGAATCTCTGTTTGGGGATTGAAACACGCAATTGACATCGTTTCAAAACCTTCACCGAAATCTTCAGACAAAGATAAAGACAGTGACAGCCCGAGCGGTGAAGTTTCATCATTTCAGGCTCTTGCAACAGCTTTATCGGGAACAATCGGTATCGGAAGTATTGCAGGTGTTGCAATTTCAATTTCAATCGGCGGACCGGGTGCAGCATTCTGGATTTTTGCGGGCGCATTTTTAGGAATGTCAATTAAGTTCGTGGAAGCTTCACTTGCCGTAAAATACAGAAGATTCAACCTCGACGGCACGGTTTCTGGCGGACCTATGCATTATATTGCACACGGCTTGACCAGAAAGAAACTCAGATGGCTCGGACAACCGCTTTCGGTAATCTTTGCAGTGCTTTGTATCGGCGGTGCAATTTCGGGCGGTAATATGATTCAAATTAACCAATCTGCGCACCAGTTAGTTTTAATTACGGGCGGAACAGAAAGCTTCCTTCACGGATATACCTGGGCATTTGGGCTTGTAATCGCAATTCTTGTATGGCTGGCGGTTGTTGACGGTATCAAAAGTATTTCTAAAATTACAACAATCCTTGTTCCTGCAATGTGTTTCTTATACATTGGTGCAGGTCTGATAGTTATATTGGCAAACTTTATGCATATTCCTCACGCAATCGCTTTGATTTGTAAGGAAGCATTTTCACCTCATGCTGTTGCGGGCGGTGTGTTCGGAACAATTATCATCGGTTTAAGACGTTCCGTTCAGTCTAACGAAGCAGGTACAGGTGCAGCGGCTATCGCTTACGCTACTGTTAAAACTAACGAACCTGTTTCACAAGGTTTTGTAGCATTATTGGAAACCCTTTTGACAGGTATTTTATGTTTGTTAACTTCATTTGCAATCGTATTTTCGGGCGTATTGGAAACTGGACATGAAGTCGGAAAAATTTCGGGTATTGAACTTGCGTCATCGGCTTTCGAATCCGTAATTTCGTTCTTCCCTTACATACTTTCACTCGTTGTAATTCTATTTGCATTATCAACATTGATTTCATGGGCTTACTACGGACAAAAAGCATGGACATTCTTAGTTGGTGAAGGTCACAAACGTAACCTTTCATTCGACGTTATTTACTGTATGTTTATCGTAATCGGTTCGGCTATGAACGTGGCTTCCGTAATCTACATTACAGACGCAATGATGATTGCAATGTGCGTACCAAATATTATTGCATTATACATTCTTTCACCTGAAATCAAACGCGATTTGATTGACTATTGCAGACGCCATCAGGTTGCAAAATGGCTCAACCGCGATTGGGTAAAACCTGTGGCAGTTGAAGTTGAAACCGAACAGGAGGCAGCATAATGTCAGACCAAATTATCGTAACCGTTTCAGGAGTCGATAAAGTAGGAATTGTTGCTAAAATTGCGACTATTCTTTCCGAACACGAAGTTAATATCGAAGATATCAAACAAACTTTAATGCAGGGACATTTCGTAATGTTCCTTCTCGGAGATATAGCGAATTCGAAATTTTCGTTCAAAGAGATAAAAGAAGCGCTTACTTCAACAGGAAAAGAACTTGGAATGGAAGTTTGGGTTCAGCGAAAAGAAATCTTCGATAATATGCATATGATTTAATAAAACAAAAACCGGTATTTAAAATATACCGGTTTTTATTTTTGAGTATATTTTTTCCCCACAAGTTCATCGGGAAGAAATTGTTGTTCAACTTCGGGCGCGTCGTGTGAATAAACATAACCGATTCCGAATCCGTAATTTTTGGCATCTTTATAATGCGCGTCTCTCAAGTGCATAGGAGGCGGAAAATCCTTACCGCTGTCAATATCGGCAAGTGCCGAATCAATAGCACAAACTGTTTCGTTAGATTTAGGGGCACGCGCAACGTAGATTACAGCCTGTGCAAGCGGAATTCTGCCCTCTGGAAGTCCCAGTAATTCGACTGCTTTGTACGCGTTGAGTGCGACATTTAAGGCATTCGGGTCGGCGTTTCCGACATCTTCCGCAGAACATGTAATTAATCTCCGCGCAATAAATCTCGGGTCTTCACCCGCAGCAATCATTTTTGCAAGATAATAAATTGCCGCATCAGGATCAGAGCCCCGCAAACTTTTCTGAAACGCTGAGGCGCAATCGTAATGTTCCTGTTGCGAGTATCTTGTGTTTCTCTTCTGACAAATTTCTTCGATAATCCTTACCGTAAGGTTTCGTCTGCCGTCAATCAAATCACTTGCGAAATAAGCGTTTTCCACAACATTAAGCCCGTATCTGGCATCTCCGCGCGCAAGATTCACGATAAAATCAAGCACACCGCCCTCACAATCCATCGGAACATAATGTTTTGCAAGATACGCAAAGCCTTTCATAATAATCTTTTGCATGCTGGCGTCATCAATGGAATTCAGTCTTACCACCTGAACCCGTGAAAGTAACGCGGGAACAACCTGAAAAGACGGATTTTCCGTTGTAGAACCTATAAGAAAAAGCGTTCCGTTTTCAAGGTGCGGCAAAAGCGCATCCTGTTGGGTTTTTGAATAACGATGAATTTCATCTATAAATAAAATTGTTTTTGTACCGCTTCGAAGCGCCATTTTAGCACTTTCAACGGCTTCTTTAATATCTTTTACGCCCGATGTTACGGCAGAAATTTCAATAAAATTCGCACTTGTTTTTGTCGCAATAAGTCTTGCGAGCGTAGTTTTTCCGCAACCCGGAGTTCCCCAGAAAATCATTGAAAAAAGCCTTTGAGTTTTTAACAAATTCAAAATCGGACTGTTTGGCGAAACAACATTACTCTGCCCGAGAAATTCTTCCAGAGTCTTCGGACGAAGAAGTTCCGCAAGCGGAATTTGTTTATTCTGATTTTCGAGTTCCGTAAAAAGATTGTTCATAGTATAATTGTAGCATTAAAAAAGTATCATTTCCAAGAGTGATAAAATATTATTATTTTTTCGGGCACGCTCACACTCTGTTCCCGCTATCGCCTCAAAAACAATAATATTTCACCCGGGAAAATAGAGGTTTATATGAAAAAAATTATATCTGCACTAATAATTCTCATAGTAATAATATTAGCAATATGCGGCAACATACATAAAAAAACAGATAATAACGCCGTAATCTTCTGGACGCTTCAAATGAGCGATTTTTCGGACTATATGAACGGCGTGATTTCGGAGTTTGAAAAACAAAATCCGAATATAAAAATTAAGTGGATTGATGTTCCGTTTTCTGAGGGAGAAAAAAGAACGCTTGCCTCGGTACTTAGCGATAATCCTCCTGATTTGATTAACCTTAACCCTGATTTTTCGGCAACCCTCGCACAAAAAGGTGCACTTGCAGAAATTGACGAATCTCAAACAAAACAATTCAATCAGGAAATTTTAGATTCACTGAAATATAATGGCAAACTTTACTCGCTTCCGTGGTACGCGACATCAGCCGTCACAATTTATAACAAAAAACTAATAGAACGCACGGGAGTTAAGGTTCCGCAAACCTACGAAGAAATTGCTCAAATCGCACCGACAATTAAAGAAAAAACAGGCGCTTTCGTTTTCTTGCCAAATATTACGGAAAACGATACTATGTTGAAAATTCTGAATAAATACGGCGTAAGCACTGCCGACACAATAACTTCCGACGAATCAATCAAAGTGTTTGAGTATTTCAAAAAACTTTACGCCAAAAACCTCATCCCAAAAGAATCAATAACCCAAACCCATCGCGAAGCACTCGAAAAATATATGTCCGAAAATATTGTTCTTTTTCAGGCAGGCGCAAACTTTCTCAATATGATTAAGGAAAACGCACCGTCGACTTACAAAAATACCGACGTGGCTCCGCAGATTACGGGAAAACTCGGTCAAAATGATTTTTCACTTATGAATTTTGTGATTCCGTTGAGAGCCAAACATAAGGATGAAGCCCTGAAATTCGCACTGTTTTTAACAAACAGCGAAAACCAACTTGAACTCGCCAGACTAACCAACGTAATCGCCACCAATAACGAAACTCTCAAAGATGATTTTTATACAAAATACACAGACGGAGACCTTATGGCAAAAGCCCGCGTAATAAGCGCAAGACAGCTTAACAAAGTTCAGCCCGTCCTGCAAACCTCGCGTAATCAAAAAGATATTAATAATATAATAAACTCGGCGGTACAGGAAATTTTACTCGACAAAGCACCGACACGCACGATACTTGAAAAAGTTTCAAAAGATTGGCAAGAATTAAACAATTAAATAAAGTGCGACGCTTCATCCTCGCATAAAAAAGTACCATTAATCAAAGTGAAAAAAGGATTTGAGGATTCGCTTTGAAAAATGATACTTTTTAAACGGTCAAAAACTATTAACCGAAAAAGCTGTTATTTGAAAATACGCTGAAACCAGGTCTAAAATACGGAGTAGCTAAAGATGACGGCATTACAACCCCGTTAAACATTCCGCCGACAATGCCCGAACTTGCATAAGTCATTCCGCCGAACATTCCCATGCCTCCACCGCATCCGCAAGGCGGCGGCGGTGCACAGCAGCCACGTCCGAAGATTCCAAACCCTCCGCCCTGTGCCCAAGGCGAAAGCATTGCGTTAAACATCGAGGCACCCAGCAAACCCTGCATACCTTTCTGATTTGCTTCTTCTGAACCATATCCCGCCATATTGTTTATCAGAAATCCCATATTGGTTCCGTAAGTTTCACGCATATCACGCGCAACTTCATTTCTGACCGCGCCGTTCAACACATTGGTACCGAAATTCATAATCGAAGTTCCGGTATCCGCACCTTTCTGTTTATCCTCAACCGCACCTATGGTACTGCCCAGAAGGTTATTAATGTGACTCAGCGTGTAGTTAAAATTTACCAGATTCATAATTTTCTCTCAATTTATATACTATATATATATTAAAAATTCTAAGAATAAATTATTGCCATGGTTTTAAACTTTTGTAAAGATATATTACAGAAATAGTAGAAAAGATTAAAGATCCTGACTTAAACTGCCGATATGAATAACATAAGGAAAATTATAAAGGGATAATAAACTGATGGCATTAAGTGTTTCGCAAAACTTAAATCTTGGCATAGACAGAGCTACCTTAAATCAGGTATCTCAAGAAATTCTAAAACGTGCTGCAGAAAAAAACAGCCAGTACAAAACTGCTGAAAATACAAATTTCTTTCAACCAAGAGACCTCGGTGTAGACCTTTACAGCGGCAAAATTGACACCAACGCGCAAAAACAAATCGCATTGAATAATTCCGGTTTACAAATCCAATTGAGTCAGGACGCTCTTAACGCGATTCGTACGCTCAATACAAAAGCTGCACAAAACGTTCAAAAAAATGTTGAAGGAAAAATGACTGTTGCGGTTAACGAAATTACCGTTCAAGAACAAAAAAGCATTACTCCGAAATTCAACAGTCTCATCAGCCTTGCAACTGACAAAGATAAAAACGGTTCAAATCCGTTCTACCACGGTGAATTATTAATGAACAATTCTAAAAAAGAAGAAAAAGCCGAAGAAAACATAGCTATTTTCTAATCCCGCACATTTAACGGAATCAATCTCACCACCATCCGTTAATCGACTAAATCATCGACATGATCATTTTCATCGTCATTTAAAAGATTTATAACTTCTTCGATATTAGCTTCCCCGTGTTTTCCTCTAATATCGTTTTTTCTTTTTTGGGAGTTTTTCTCCATCTCAATTTTTTTGGCATTAATAACATTAGCAACATTCATCATGGCAAGAGAATTGAGAGTTGCACGAAGTACGGCGCTTCTGTCCATATAACGTTCATGCCCCTGTTGTTCTTCTTCCTCTTTTTGTTGCTGCGCAAAGTATTCACCGCCCTGACCCATTTTATCGTCCTGAGTTCTTGCGGCTGTGCCTGAGATGTCACCGCTTTTGAAATTGAAAGCGCCGCCAATCCCGAAATACCCTGCTGACCTGTTATCGACCATATTTTCTTTATCCTCTACACTTATACAGAAAAACACACACCTGCGTATTTTTCATCATTCACGTGTTTACTAGAGTATAACTGATTGAATGTTATATTAACTCATCTAAATAAATTATTTTGCTATTTACTATGTATTTGTTTACAATTTGAAACACACAAAAAAACCTCCAAAAGTATTGGAGGTTCTTTAAAAAATTTTATAAACAAACTTACGCTTTTTGAACTTTGCCTGCTTTTAAGCAAGAAGTGCAAACTCTGATTTTTTTAGAAGTGCCGTTAACGATAGCTTTAACAGTTTGCAAGTTAGGTTCTTGCGTATGAACGATTTGTTTATGCGAAAATGTTAATTTCGCTGCTTTAATCGGCTTTTTGCCGCAGATTTCACATTGTTTAGACATAATTATTTTTCCTTTTCTAGCTAGTTTCGTAATAACATCATATCCGATAAATGAGAAAAATCAAGAGACATGTTAAAAATCATTAATTTATTTGCATTTTTTCTTCCCGTTCCATGAAAGGTCATCGCAATGCAGATAATCCATGTTTTCATTGTATATTACCCAAGCGGCGCAGGCATAGCCATTTGCATTAGAAGTTCCGTTACGTTTGCATTCTGCAGGAAATTGTCGTGACGGATATGTTGGTGTGCCAATGGGAACAATATTTGTTTTTGTCATACCAAAATAAAAAACATCTTTCCCGATAGTATTCGGAGGGACAGAAAACCCGTTGATATCAACGTAAAAATCCCCACAAGTTTTGCAGTTACTAAAATTATTAAACCAACCGCCACTAATTTGCATTCCGTCATTTAAACTTATTATAGTTTTTTTAACAGGTAAAGTCGTTTGCAAACCATGAAGCCTGTATGTTTCAAAACTTTCTGTACAATCATTATCAACAGAAAAACACTTTTGTGTAACGTTCATAAAAGGAATAAGTTTTTCCCAAAATATTTTTTCATTTTGATAAGCATTATCCGAGTAATTGTCTCTTCCATCATCGTCGTGACCGTTAAAATCAGATATTCCAGCCATTTGCCATCCGTCAATGGTACCATGTTCCACCTGAGCCCTCTGATAAGCCTGATTAAGAACACTATAAACTTTTTTGAGTTTCGTAACAGTAACCTTTTCCTGATGTTTCTGAACAAGCGTCGGCATTGTCATTGCCGCTACTATTCCTATAACTCCTAAAGTAATTAAAATTTCCGCGAGAGTGAAAGCTAGGCTATGAGCGAGTTTGCCCCCC
>CAOJDT010000049.1 GCA_948433295.1 uncultured bacterium | reverse complement strand
TTCCAATTCAAAGTCGCTGTAGTCAAATTCGTCATCATCTTCAGCACCCGAGTTGTTATCTGCCATAGGCGGACCTTCAGGCGCAGGAGAATCATCATATTCAATAGGAGCCTCAGCCTGAGGTATCGGAGCACCTTGCGGAACAGGAGCGGCAGCAGCGGTTTCTTCAATTTCATCCGCACTTTTTTGAACAATATCACTGACTTTTACACCATATCTGTCATTAATAATAACAAGTTCACCGTGTCCGATAACCTTATTTTCAACACGGAGCGTAACTTTGTTTCCATATAAAGGCGCAACGTCAACGACGAGTCCGTCCTCAATTTTTTTCAAATCACCGAGAGAGATTTTTACGGAATCCAATTCGGCAAACATATCTACTTCTATACTATCCCACAAATTATTCGGTTGTTCTGTCATCTCATCTCCTTCGTTGCCTTCATACGGATGAACCAGTTCCATATTAGGCTCTATAAACATTTTATTACTGTAATCCTGTAAATACATTTTCCATGTTTGCAGGTTACTGTTTTCAAGTAAAATAATATCCTCAGGTTCAAGCCCTTTGAGGTCTTTTACGGTAAATCTCGTAGAACCGATTTCTATTTTTACCTTAACGGGACACTTGTAAAAATCGCTGTTCTCAAACTTCAACTCTCTGCATTCGATTCGGTTAGGTTTTAATCTTCCGTCAGGTACGGAAATAATAAATTTACCCATTGCCTGTTCGTCCTCGTCTTTTATGAGGAAAGTTACATGAGTCATATCAAAATTTGTTCTTTTAAAATTAACAACAGGCGGCGGCTCAAGAAACTGGAGGATAATTTTATAAACATAATCGTTAAACGCAGTAATAATCTCTGCTTCCAAATCCGTTAATTTATTAATATTAAAAGCCCTGTTTGGTCTGCCCAAACATCTGTTAAGCAAAAGCGCAACGGTTTGTTCGGAAAGCCGCAAAAACATATCGTAAAATTTATCAATTCGGACTTTTGTAACAAAATAGGATTCTGAAGTTTGCAGGAGATTAATATTTCGGCTGACACCCATCAACTCGCATTTCAAACCGGGCGAAAAGAATCCGTCGCTTGATTTTTGCATAGCAAGCGGAAAAAGTTTCTGAAACCAGTCATATTCAGCATATAAGTTATCTGATGTAGCTTTACATTTTTCCATACGGTTATTAAAACTATCCCCTTTGTCGTCTGATAAGTCGAGTTTTTCCCACAAATACAATATTACATTTTTTCCGACTTCACATCAACTTTTTAATGTATTTTTTACAAAAATCAAATTTTTAATAAATAATTAAAAAAACCTTAAGGATTTTCATATTTGTTCAAATTCGTTATATAAATATAATATAGATGTCATGCTGAATTTATTTCAGCATCTCAAAACAGGTTATCAGAAGAAGGAGAATAAATATGTTAAAACCATTAGGCGACAGAATTGTTATCAAAGTTATTGCTGACACTGAACAAACTTCAGGAGGAATTTTCATTCCTGACAGCGCAAAAGAAAAACCTCAAAAAGGTGAAGTCGTTGCTGTAGGCTTAGGCAAAATGAACGACAAAGGCGAAAGAGAACCATTAGACGTTGAAGTAGGTCAAACAGTTCTTTACGCTAAATACGCAGGAACAGACGTTAAAATGGACGGCGTTGAATACAAAATCCTTTCAGTAAAAGACGCACTGGCTATAATAGAATAAAGTTTTTAAGCAAAACAGATGCGAGGGATAAATTTAACAGAAATTTTAAAATTCATACAATTTACCCGAGTGCATTAATAATGAAAAGCCGATATAAACAAAATCGGCAAATTTTAGTTAGAATTTATAAAAGGCGGTACGTAGGCAGTCGTAAGCTGTGGCTACGTACGTAGTACAGGAGAAATAAAAAATGGCAAAACGTATAGTATTTGACGAAGAAGCAAGAAAATCGCTTCTCAAAGGTATAGATGCAGTGGCCGATGCGGTTAAAGTTACGCTCGGACCAAAAGGAAGAAACGTAATTATTGAAAAAAAATACGGCGCTCCGCAAATCGTTAACGACGGTGTTACTATCGCAAAAGAAATCGAACTTAAAGACGGTCTTGAAAACGCAGGCGCTCAACTTCTTAAAGAAGTTTCTTCAAAAACAAACGACGTTGCAGGTGACGGTACAACAACAGCGTCAGTTCTTGCTCAGGCAATCGTAAGAGAAGGCTTGAAAAACTTAACGGCAGGCGCTAACCCTATGTCGATGAAACGCGGTATTGACAAAGCTGTTGAATTTTCTGTTAAGAAAATCAAAGATATGTCTAAACCTGTAAACACTAAAGAAGAAATTGCTCAAGTTGCGGCAATTTCTGCAGGCAACAACAAAGAAATCGGCGAACTCATCGCTGAAGCTATGGAAAAAGTAGGTCACGACGGCGTTATTACCGTTGAAGAAAGCAAATCTTTCGGCACAAACTTGAAAGTTGTTGAAGGTATGCAATTCGACAAAGGATACCTTTCACCTTACTTCGTAACAGATGCGGAAAGAATGGAAGCAGTTCTTGAAGACGCTTATGTATTCTGCTGCAACAAAAAAATTAACTTAATCTCTGATTTGGTTCCGTTGTTGGAACAAGTTGCACGTGACGGAAAATCTTTACTCTTAATCGCAGAAGACGTCGAAGGCGAAGCTCTTGCAACTCTCGTTGTTAACACTATGAGAAAAGTTTTAAGAGCGGTTGCGGTTAAAGCTCCGGGATTTGGCGACAGAAGAAAAGCTATGCTTGAAGATATCGCAATCCTTACAGGCGGCGAAATGTTCACCGAAGAACTCGGCATTAAACTCGAAAACGTTACAACTCAAATGCTCGGTTATGCAAAACGCGTTTCCGTAACAAAAGACGAAACAACAATCGTTGTCGGCGATTCTACAAAAACTGCCGTTCAAGACAGAATTCGCTTAATTAAAAAACAAATCGAAGCTTCTGACAGCGAATACGATAAAGAAAAATTACAAGAACGTATCGCAAAACTTTCAGGCGGCGTTGCCGTTATTGAAGTCGGCGCAGCTTCAGAAGTTGAACTTAAAGAAAGAAAATTGAGAATTGAAGACGCATTGAACGCAACAAGAGCAGCAAACGAAGAAGGTATCGTTCCGGGCGGTGGCGTTGCACTCGTAAGAGTTCAACAAGAATTGTGCAAACTTATCGACACGACAAACTTCTCATCAGATGATGAAAAAATCGGTTTCAAAATCTTAACAGCATCACTTGACGTACCTTTACGTTCAATCGCACGCAACGCAGGCGCTAAAGCTGATGTTGTAATTGATACCGTACTTTCACACGAAGGCGCTTACGGTTATGATGCACTTGACGATCAATACGTTGATATGTTCAAATCAGGTATTGTTGACCCTGCGAAAGTTACACGTTCTGCATTGTTGAACGCAGCGTCAGTTGGTTCAATGTTATTGACAACAGAAGCCGCAGTAGTTGATATTCCTGAAGATAAACCTGCTGCTCCTGCTATGCCTCCTATGGGTGGTATGGGCGGTATGATGTAATCAATCGCAAAAATACGAAATTAAAAAAGCACTGTCTTTACGGCAGTGCTTTTTTTGCCAATTGAAAAATTTTGAAATATAAGATATAATAATAAAAAAGAAAGGAAAATCTATGAAATACATAATGATAGCTTTAAAACCCTTGTGGGGGGGGGGGCTTCTCCGGGCAGAACACTACCCTGGAGCGGGTTTCGAGATATCACTTAGCAAGACGATTTAAATTTTACACAAAAATTTTGAAGGCGTTTTTAATTAAAAATGTCTTTTCGGGATTGACCCACGATAACGATAAAAGAAAAACAAAAACAAAACACCCTGCAACCAGCACTGTGCCTAATGACACGGTGACATCGGTGTTGAAAAGAGTTATAATGAAAAATAGTATAGAAAACGGAGGATGTATGAAAAAAGCCTTTACTTTAGCAGAGGTCCTAATCACTTTAGGTATTATAGGTATCGTCGCGGCAATGACTTTGCCTGCACTTATACAAAATTATAAAAATCACGTAGTTGAAACAAGATTAAAAAAATTTTACTCTACAATTAATCAACTTGTGTTAATGTCAGAAGCCGAAAACGGTGACAAAAAAACATGGTGGGGCGATTATAAAGGCGGAAGCTTAGATGATGACGGAAATATTATTGAAGGCAGTTCTGAACAGTTAAAATGGTTCAATAAATACTTTGCACCTTATCTCAAAGGTGCAAAAATAGAAATAAAACCTGACTCCAATGGAAAAGATTGGTTTTTAATACGTTTTGCAGACGGCAGTGAATTATGTCCGTCAAATAACAACACAAGAGATTGGGCATTCTTTCCCGGAGGTTATGAAAATTGCAAAAAATTGGAAAAACGTGGTATCGTAATTGCGGGAGTTTGTCATTTCCATTTTGAATTTGTACCTACAACGCCGTTAAATGGTTGGAAATATCATTATAATAAGGGATTTGAGCCTTGGAAATACGCCTGGGACGGAAATATAGAAACGCTCAGACAAGGCTGTTACAACGGAACCAAACGGTATTTCTGTACAGCATTAATTCAGATGAACGGTTGGAAAATTCCAAAAGATTATCCGTATAAAGTTAATTATTAAAAACAAATTTTCTAACCGTTCAGAAAAACCACAATTGTGAATGCTGAATGGCCTGGTAGCAATTGAAAAGGCGGGAATAAATCCCGCCTTTAAATTTATTCTTCGTTGTTTGTATCAAGCAAACTCGTTTGAGAAACATTACTTTCAGCTTCCGCCGCGTCTGCCGCAGCATTGTCTTTTATAATCGTCTCATCATTATCAGGGTTAACGATTTTGTTAACCGAAACAACAGTGTCGTTATCCATAAGGTTTTGTGCACGAACACCTGTTGCAGGTCTGCCCTGACAGCTTATTGAACCGGCATTAAGTCTTGTTACGACACCGTTTGCGGTTACCATCATAATATCGTCGGAATCTTTTACGATAGTAAGTGCAACAAGTCTTGATGATGCTGATTTAAATTTTGTTGCAATCAGCCCGAGACCGCTTCTGTTTTGGGTTCTGAATTCGGAGAGTTTTGTACGTTTTCCGAAACCGTCAGAAGTTACGACGAGCAAATCAGCGTCATAATCTTGAGGAACAATATCACAACCGACGATTTCATCGCCTGTTCTGAGTTTCATTGATGTAACCCCTCTTGCGCTTCTGCCTAAAGGTCTCAAGTCCGCAATAGGGAAACGAATTGCCATACCGCAAGATGTACCTATAATAATTTCGTCACGGGCAGTAGCAAGTTTAACCCAGTTGAGTTCATCGCCTTCTTCTAGACCGATTGCAATAATACCGTTGCGTCTGATATTAGAGAAGTTATCCAGTTCAATACGCTTGATGTAACCTTTTTTAGTAAGCATAATCAAATTCATTTCATGAGAGAATGTGCTTACAGGAACAACAGCCGTAATTCTTTCATCCTGATCAATAGGAAGAACGTTTACGATTGGCAAGCCTTTAGCCTGACGTCCGCCTTCAGGGAAGTCGTATACGTTAAGACTGTAAACGGTTCCTTTTGATGAGAAGAACAGAACTTTATCGTGCATCATTGCAGTGAAGAAGTGCTGAATATCATCGTCTTCTTTTGTTTTCATGCCTGATTTGCCGCGGGTTGCACGGTTTTGGCGTTCGAACGTATCAAGAGAAATACGTTTCAAATAGCCTTGATGTGTAATAAACACAGCCATCGGCGTATTTGGAGTTAAGTCTTCAATAGTAACTTCACCCTGGTCAGGAAGGATTTGAGTTTTTCTATCATCGCCGAATTTTTCTTTATCTTCGATAAGTTCGGCTTTAATAATGTCAAGGATTTTCTGACGGCTTGCGAGAATATCTTCGTATTCGGCAATTTTCTTCAAGAGTTCGTCGTATTCAGCCTTAACCTTATCCTGTTCCAATCCTGTTAATCTTCTCAATTGCATTTCGAGGATTGCGTTTGCCTGGTCAACATCAAGCCCGAAGCGTGACATCAAACCTTCACGAGCCTCATCCGTTGTTTTAGATTTTTTGATAAGTTCAATAACTTCGTCAATTGAACCTAACGCGATGATTAAACCTGCCAAAATATGAGCACGAACTTTAGCCTTTTTAAGGAAGAAAATAGTTCTTCTCGTAACGATTTCAACCCTGTGTTCAACAAATTCGGATAAAACTTCGTACAAGTTCATAAGTCTCGGCTGTTTACCGCAAAGCGCAAGCATGTTTACGCCGAAAGTAGTTGCAAGCTGAGTATATTTAAAGAGGTTATTTTTAACAACATCAGGCTTAGCATCACGTTTAAGTTCGATAACGATTCTCATACCTTCACGGTCTGATTCGTCGCGAATATCAGAGATTCCCGTAATTCTTTGTTCTTTAACCAAATCCGCAATTTTTTCGATAAGCATTGCTTTGTTAACCTGATACGGAATTTCAGTAACGACAATCGCCGTGCGAGATTGTCTTCCGCCGCCGCCTGCAATTTCTTCAAACCCTGCAACAGCAGACATTTTAATAGAGCCTCTTCCTGTTTCATAAGCCTGCTTAATATCGCTCAACCCGATAATTGTAGCCGCAGTCGGGAAGTCAGGACCCTTAATATGTTCCATTAATTCTGCAATGGTAATATTAGGATTATCAATCAAAGCAATTGTACCGTCGACGATTTCGCAAAGGTTATGCGGCGGAATATTTGTAGCCATACCTACCGCAATACCTGAAACACCGTTCAGCAAAAGCATTGGAAGTCTTACAGGAAGAACCGAAGGTTCCTGCAATGAGCCGTCGAAGTTTGGTTCAAACTCAACAGTTTCGCAATCAATATCAGCAAGCATTGAGGTTGTAATTTTATGCATACGAGCCTCGGTATAACGCATTGCAGCAGCGCCGTCACCGTCAACCGAGCCGAAGTTTCCATGCCCGTCAACCGTTAGGTATCTGGTTGAAAAGTCTTGAGCCATACGAACAAGAGCTTCATAAACCGCAGAATCGCCGTGAGGGTGGTATTTACCAAGAACTTCCCCTACGATACGGGCACATTTTTTAAACGGTTTATCCGGTGCCATTCCGAGTTCGTTCATAGCGTAAAGAATACGTCTGTGAACGGGTTTCAAACCGTCGCGAACATCAGGAAGCGCACGACCTACGATAACGCTCATCGCATAATCAATATACGAACGTTTCATTTCTTCTCTAATATTGACAGGAACAATTTTTCCGTCTTCAAATATATTTTGCTGGCTCAAAATCTTCTCCTTCTTATCCAAGTCTGTAAATATTCTTACCAGTATTATAGCACAAACACGACTAATTGAATATTTTTAAATTAATCTTAACAAAAGATATAACTATTTATACATTAGGGGGTTATGCGCCCCTGAACCCTAAAATTACATTTTATATATTTGGGTACTCTGCGTACCCAAACCCGCACCAGTAATTCTTTCTTTTTGAGCGATACAAAAAGAAAGAATTCTGGACAAGAAAGAAAAACACGCAGACCAAATACCGTCACTAAATTCAACCCAAACCGTGCAAACTCGCTACGCTCAAACAATACACGGTTTGTTGCTGTTTCATTAAGTGACGGTAGCAGTTAAAAGTCCTAACTTAAAAGTTAATAACAAAATAATAAAAGTATGAAAAAATATAAATTTATTGTAATCCCTTTATCTTTCCACTATAATTTTTACAGGGAAATGTGAGGTGAACATGAATTTAGAACATATTAAAAAAATTGACCCAGTTGTTGCAGAGCAAATTGAACTGGAATTAAAAAGACAACAGGAAACTATTGAACTTATTGCAAGCGAAAATATTACTTCTCAGGCTGTTATGGAGGCTTCGGGAAGCGTTTTAACAAACAAATATGCGGAAGGTAAACCTCACAAAAGATTTTATAACGGTTGTGAACACGTTGACGTTATCGAAGAACTTGCTCAAAAACGCGCATGCGAACTTTTTGGAATGGATCATGCCAACGTTCAGCCACACAGCGGTGCTCAGGCAAATATGGCAGTATTTATGTATTGCCTTAAACCCGGAGATAAGGTTCTCGGAATGGACTTGTCAAACGGCGGACACCTTTCTCACGGTTCACCCGTAAACTTCTCGGGCTTATATTTTGACGTAAAAAGTTATGGCGTAGACGAAAACGGTAATATTGATTACGATGACGTACGCAAAATGGCTCACGAACATAAACCAAAACTTATAATTTGCGGCGCAAGCAACTATTCCAAAATAATCGACTTTAAAAAATTCCGCGAAATAGCAGATGAAGTCGGGGCATATTTACTTGCGGATATCGCTCACATTGCAGGGCTTGTGGTTGCGGGATTACACCCGTCGCCTGCACCTTATGCGGATTTTGTAACAACTACAACCCACAAATCTCTTCGCGGACCGCGCGGCGGAATTACAATGAGCAAAGAAGAACATGCCGCAGGTATTGATAAAGCAATTTTCCCCGGAATCCAGGGCGGTCCTCTGGAACATATTATTGCCGCAAAAGCAGTTGCGCTTTTAGAAGCTTCTAAACCTGAATTTAAAGAATATGCAGCGCAAATTATTAAAAACGCAAAAGCACTTGCACAAGGCTTAATGGATGAAGGAATGGATATCGTAGGCGGTATGACGGAAAACCACCTTATGACATTAGATTTAAGAAGAACAGGCAAAACAGGCAAGGATATGGCAAATGTTCTTGAAAAAGTCGGAATCACCGCAAACAAAAACACCGTTCCTAACGACCCTCAAAGTCCGTTCGTAACTTCGGGTATACGCCTCGGCACTCCTGCGGTTACAACAAGAGGTTTCAAGGAAGATGATATGATTGAAGTTGCAAAAATTATCGCATCGGCAATCTACGCTTCCGACAACGAACAAGGACTCAAAAACCTCAGAGAACGTTCACTGAAACTCTGTAAAAAATATCCTTTATATCAAGACTAACCGATTTGAATGACATAGGAAAAAATAATGATTATAAAATTAACACATGCTCACATTATAGGAACAATAATAGCTTACATTTTAGGGGTATTTCTGGTACCTCTGGTAATTGATTTTTCGAAAAAAGAAGGCTTGGTTGATGTACCGAATGAGAGAAAAATTCACAAAGATCCTATTTCAAGAATCGGCGGAGTTGCTATTTGGACAAGCACCATGCTTACGTTCCTTTGTCTTGTGTTTTTGAGTTATTATCCTTACGGAAGTTTACTTTCGGGGATTCTTCTCGGAAGTTCTCTAATGTTTCTTCTCGGGCTTGTGGATGATATTTATAATCTCGATGCAAAATTTAAACTGTTCATCCAATTATCAATTGCAACCCTTGTTTATCTGCTGGGGGTTCAAATTGATACGATTCCGTTTTTCGGCGGAATTAATTTGGGATTCTGGTCTTACCCAATAACAATTCTGTGGATAGTCGGCATAAGCAATGCGTTAAACTTTATCGACGGAGTTGACGGACTTGCGGGTTCAGTCACTACAGTGAATGCAATCACCCTTGCAATCATTGCTGTTGCAATGAATCCTCCAAATCCGATTATTGCGCTTGTAGGTTTTATACTTGCAGGTTCAATGCTTGCGTTTTTAACCTACAACTTTAACCCTGCAAAAATCTTTATGGGTGACAGCGGTGCTCTGTTCTCGGGATTTTTACTTGCAACAATTTCGATTACGGGTGTTATGAAAACCGCAACATTCGCAATTTTACTTCCGTTTTTGGTTCTTGCCGTGCCTATTATGGATATTACATATTCGTTTTTAAGAAGAATTTCCAAAGGAAAGTCGCCATTTGTAGCCGACGCGGAACATATTCACCACAAACTTTTACACGCGGGATTTTCACAAAAGAAAACCGTTGTAATTCTTACCTCCGTTGCAATTATAGCAGGAGCGGTTGCCGCATTATTCCTCGGAAACAATACAATCAAGCATTACTTTATCAGTATCGTCGCTATAATCACGGTCATGCTTTTATTAAATTTCATAAAGGTCTTGACAAAAAAGTAAATACATGTTATATTACACAATGAATTTGATTACTCAGTTTTAGGTAGTTTATTAAGGGAAATTATTTAGAATATTTAAGTGCAGATTCACCTATAGTCACTTCGATTGAGACTTTTGTTTATACAAAAAGTCTTGATGAGCAGGTGCAGGTTTTAAAGGTACTTAGTTAAGTAAGGGTTTATTAACTATGAAAGCACATTCTATTGAATCAAATCAAAACAATCTCAGTACAATTGTAAAAGCAACTGCCATAGGTGCAGGCGCAGGATATTTAGGGAAAATGTGGTATCCTTTAACTTCCGATGAAATGGATTCGGAATTTAGAGGGGCAATGAATATTATCAAAAATGAATCAAAAAAAGTTAAAGAAAAAGCTATTGATGATATAAGAAGAATCCCTCAAAGAACACTTGCACAAGATACTTTTATAAGAATTATTGATGAAAATGCAAAACTTGTAAAAGCTAATCCTGATGCTGATGTTCAAAAAAACACATTTAAAATTTTGAAAGATGCTAAATTGAACAAAACAGATAGAATTCAGTTTAAAAACATTGTATCTGCGGTTCAATCAAGAGCACACAATCTTCACAAAAAATGCTCTAAAGCATTTGTAGACGTAACAAAAGCCAAACGCTCCACACCTTGGTTTATGGCTGCTGGCGCCGTTGCAGGTTTCGTCCTCGGTTTAGGACACAATATTTTAAAAACAGATGTATAATTTGCATTAATTATTTTCTGAAAAACAAAGAGCATTCACATCCCACCGTGAATGCTTCTTTTTTATTTAGTGAACATTTTTGAACGCTTAGCCTTAATTTCAGAAATCATTTCGGGATAATTTCCACCTGTCAAATCGCCGACTGATTTATAAAGCTTTAAAATCGCCTGTTCAATATTTTCAGAATTCATAGAAATCATATCAACCGCCATCTCTTCATTTGAAAGAGCAAGCCTTGTCATATCTCTAAATCCGCTTGCAGCCATTTCAAGTGCAAGAGGATTGTTACTTGCAGCCTGAAATAACGCTTGTGCAATAAGCATTGGCATGTGAGAAATCATAGCCGCAGCTTCATCATGTTTTTTCGAAGTAGTGAAAAGCGGCGTCGCGCCAAGTTTCTTAATAATCTCAACCAAACCGTCAACTCTCTTAAAATTACTTGATTCGGCTTCCGTAGAAAAATATGGCGTCAAAACCCATTTTGCATTTTTAAAAAGCCCTTCAAAAGAATTCTCAAAACCTTTATGTTCCGTTCCTGCCATCGGATGCGACGGAATAAAACAGTACGGGCGTTCTTTTTTACAAACGAACTCTTTCAAGCTGCAAACGTCTGTAACAACAGTATCCGCAGAAAGTATCCCTTCAAGTTCATCAAGAACCGCAAGAGTTTTATTCATTGGAGTACAGACAAAAACAATATCTCTATCTTTCAACGCATCATAATTTTTAAAAATATTTTCGCCATTCTGCGATTTTGAGACAGCAATAACATCGTAACCGAGCGATTTTAAATCTTTAAAAATCGACCCTCCGATAAGCCCTAAACCGATTACGCCAAATTTTTCCATAAAACCTCCGATGAAGATATTATATAATAAATATTATTTTTTACCACGGATAATCATCTTTTATCTCCCAGCCGTCATACTGAATCAGCGCACCGCAGTTCAAACGCTTATTCTTTACTACCGAATTATTACATGCATATTGGGAATTACTCTTTATACCATCACGTGTATCACCGCCCCAATTAAAAAATACTAATCTGTCACTCTTATACCATGTACCACTATTAAATAACATTACAAAGTCCTCCCGTGAATAATCCCTGTCGCCACCTTGCAAACCGGAAGTCTTATTTTTCATTGAGGCCAAAATATATATTGTTGAAACAGAACCTTCTTTTTTACCCTCTTCACCTTTTGAGGTGTCCCAGGTGCCGTCAAGTATAAATGTTAGCGTAATGCCATTTTTAAGTCTTATAAAGTATCGGTCAACATTCTCAACTTTGCCCTCTGACATCTTTGTTAAATAAGGTGCAATATAAGTTTGCACAATCCTCTCAAGATTTTCTGTAGTAAATCCTCCACTCCAATCCCAACCTGAGGGCTCCCCATAATCCTGTCGTGCCATTAGAAACGCATTACTCATAACAGAATACGTATATTTCATCTTTGTAACAAGAACTTTTTTCTCGTGTTTTGCAATCAATGTTGGCATAGTCATAGCCGCAACAACACCGATTATGCCGAGGGTGATTAGGACTTCGGCCAATGTAAATCCGTGTTTTTTCATTTTTACCTCCATTACTGTACTACTTTTCATTATAAATCTTTTCAATACTGAGCTCACTGTGTCAACAGGCACAGTGCGGTTTGCAGGGTGTTTTATTTTTGTTTTTCTTTTATCGTTATCGTGGGTCAATCCCAAAAAGACATTTTTTGTCAAAAACGTTTCTATATTTCTCTTATTTAATAACTTTTTAGTGTCATAGTGATGCGGCTCAACCACCGTGCTTAGTGATTTTTCAAGGCTCTTTCCAAAGCTCGGCTCTGACTCACCTAATGGCAGTTCCCGTGCCTCATCGCTTTTTAGTGTCAGGGT
>CAOJDT010000048.1 GCA_948433295.1 uncultured bacterium | reverse complement strand
TACCCGAAGGTTTTGAAGGTACTTTCGGTATTCTTTTCGATTACCTTGGACACTGCATCCATTTCTGTCGAGATCGCATCTTGTTCTGTATCCAATTGTTTCAGCCGTAATTCCAGGTTTTTGTCTTCTGCCTGAATTATTTCTATTTTCGCATTTATATCTTGTATTGCCTGATCGTACAAATATTTTTCGTGTTCATACTGATTCATTGCATCATTGTAACGATCCTGGTCTGTTTCCGTAGATGTTGTCAATGCATAAGTTACCAGATTGCCATCCCCGTCAGGGATACTCAATGATATAAATCTGCCGGAGGTATCTTTTTCTACGCGGCAATTCTCTATCGCTTTGTGTTCTTCTGTCTTTTTATCGCTGCCGATTGTATAGCAGTTAATATTCGACAATGAATTCCCGTTTGCATCATATGTTGCGGCATCACAATCCGCTTTCTTATAGAAAAACGGTGTTTCTTTGCCGGTTGACGTATCTGCAATATATCTTACCAACCATTGATTTGCGGCTGTTCCGTATTTTGCTTCTAACAATGCCCCCCAGGCTTGTTCTTCTTCCATTTTTTTCTGTTGTAAGTCCGGGTTATCGGCAAGGTCAGGATCCGGGGTGCCTAAGCCTCTCAACGCTTTTGCGCCAATATTATACGCGCCGCCTACTTTTGTCACTATACTTGACGCTGCCGCTACAGGGGCAAAATCATCTTGCCAGTGCGATAGATAACTCACTGTATACAAACCGTTTGGTTGTGCAATCAATGCGGTTATTTGATTTGTCAATGCACCGTCTTCAAATGTATATACTGTCTTTGTATAGCTATCTACTGATGGTGGTACCGGGACGGTCATACCTAACAAGTCGTTGTAATAATTCGCCGACTGGTTTGACAGCGATGTGCGTTGCTGGTTCACCTGTTGACCTTCGTATTCAACGTTAGTTTTCCGTGCCGTCAGGCCCAAAAATCTAGCTTGTGATGCCGCCATTCCCATGGCTGTCCGTCCTTTCCTTAGTTAAGTTCCATTACTCTCTTTTACGGCACCTTTTTGTTTTTTCTTTAATTTAGTGTAACAAAACTTAACAAACACATATTTTCAAAGACTTACAATCAAACAGGCACTCGATAAATCGAGTGCCTGTTTGATTTTTAATCTGCTTATTTAATTATTACTTAACAGCTTTAGCGGCTTCAAACACAACATCAAACGCTTCTTTATCGTTTACAGCGAGTTCAGCAAGCATTTTTCTGTTAACTAAGATATTAGCTTTTTTACAAGCGTTAACGAATCTTGAATAGCTCATGCCACGTTCTCTGACAGCAGCGTTAATTCTAACAATCCATAATCTTCTCATATTACGTTTTGTAGTACGTCTGTCTCTGTAAGCATATTTCAATGCTTTCATAACAGCGATATTCGCTACTTTAAAGATTCTGCTTCTTGCACCGATAAAGCCTTTAGCAAGTTTTAATATTTTTTTATGTCTTTTGCGACTTACATTACCACGTTTAATTCTCATTTTTTGCTCCTATCTTGAATACTTCTTGTATGGTAACTCTTTGGAAACCAATTTTAAGTGTGAATCTGAAACAGAAACCATTTTGAAAATCTTACGTTTTCTGGATTCTGATTTGTGTTGGAGCAAGTGGCCTATACCTGCTTGTCTTTTCATAATCTTACCTGTTGCTGTTACTTTGTAACGCTTTGCAGCAGATTTGTGAGTTTTCAATTTTGGCATTTTCTTCTCCTTTTTAATTAAGTAGTTCTAAAGAAATTTCAGGCATACCAAAGCCGTAAAATTTCCGTAAGTTTATGTTACAACACTAAAAAAATGATTGCAAGCTTTTGTTAAATAATGTATAACTCAACAACTAAACCGACGGCAAAACCGGACTATATTCAAGTTTAATTCCATTTATATTTCGCGCCTGTTGCAACTTCTTCGATTTTTACAGATTTGGAGAGAATTGTCTTGGCTTCTACATCAGTACAGTGACATGGGAATATTCGTTCAACTTTTTGGCTAAGTAAATATTCTCCCAACCTGTTGATTTCTTCCTGTTCTTTATTAATAAGATACAAACCGCCGATAACGGTATTAATACGCTTCACTCCTGTTACATCCTGAGCATGCTTAATTATGTTATCTATTCCGCTGTGAGAACAACCTGAAATAATAACAAGCCCGTCTCTGGATTTATAGACCAGTGCAGATTCATCAGGAGAGTAGTCCCCAAAAATAATTTTCGGAGTTGGAATTTCACCCAGATAGATAAGTTTTTCGGTTATCTGCTGAGGTCTGCGCGATAATATAAGATTAAAAAATCTTTGCAGAGCCTCTTCCGGAAGTTTAACGGAAGATTCACTGTCTAAAATATTACTTTCTGAAGGCATAAAAACATCAGGGTGTGCGATAATATTTTTTGATGGAAAATCTATCCCTGCATTTCTAAATTTTTCATAAAGCGATTGCAATCTCAACAATCCGCCTACATGATCTAAATGACTGTGCGAAAGTACAATATCGGTAGCTTTCGCAAGATTAATTTCCATAGTACTCGCATTCTTTATAAAAGCATCTGTAGAACCGCAATCAAACAACAGTTTAATCGGACCCTCTTCTATAAAAAACGACAAACCATGTTCTGCCAACAGGCAAGTTCCTGCTTTTGAATTATTATCAACTAATACAGATAATTCCATATTTGAATTTTAAATCATATTTAAAATTTTGTCAATAAAAAATAGTGAAGAATCCTCCCATTGTACTAATACATTTTTTGCATTATCGGAAGGTCTATTCCGTAACAGAATGAACGCTCTGTTAGTCTGACACCAAGACAGCTCTGTTTACGCTTATATTGCATTCTGTAAGTTTTGCGGATAACTTCGTCAACAACACTCTTGTCGTATTTTTTATAAATTTCCGATTGCGGAATATTTTGCTCAAAATACATTTCGATAATATCATCAAGTACGGCGTATTCAGGCAATCTGTCCTGATCTTTTTGTCCAGGATGAAGTTCGGCGGACGGAGCTTTATTGATAATTGCTTGTGGTATGATTTCACCGTCTTTGTTTATGTAATTTGAAAGTTTATAGACATTTGTTTTTGTCAAATCACAGATAAGATTCAACCCGCCTGCCATATCTCCGTAAAGGGTACCAAAACCCATTGCAACTTCTGATTTGTTACCGGTTGAAAGAAGCAGAGCATTTTCCCTGTTAGAATAGAACATCAAAATCAGTGCTCTTAATCTTGCCTGTAAATTTTCTTCTGCAAGGTCGTGTTTTCTTTCACGCTCTGCCATAAAAGAATCAAACAAAGGTGTTATCGGTTCTGTAACAGTTTTCATTCCGAGATTTTTGGCAAGTTCAATACTATCCGTAACGCTGCCTTCCGATGAAAACATACTTGGCATAAGGATTCCGAATACATTTTCAGCACCGAGTGCCTTAACGGCAAGTGCCGCTGTGAGCGCACTGTCTATACCACCTGACAGACCGAACAGGACTTTTTTAAACCCTGTATTTTCGCAGTATTCTCTCAATGCAAATACCGTCACATCAAGAACCTGCTGTTCTACAGGTTGTGTAACGATTTCACAAGATTGAAAAAAATCTATATTCGCAGAAGATTCTTCACATAATGGCATTTGAAGAACAGTTTTGCCGAATTTATTTTTTGCAAAACTTCCGCCCGCATAGATATTTGAATCCGCCATTCCGATTGCACTCACAAAGATAAAGTCGGTTGATGGCTCAAGTGTTTTTACGAATTCATCGTATGAATTCATTGCGTAGTAACGGTTTTTTGCCAGAATATACAAATCGCAATCAACATCATTATTAAAAAAGTCCGCAACAAAAACATTTTTCCCGCAAATTTGATAAAATCCGTCGGTAGAGAGTGAAATTTTTCCGTTCTGAATAAGAACATCTCCGAGTAAAATTGTTTTATTCGGAAATTTCTCGGCAATTTTCTCATACATCTCAGATTGTGCAAGATTTACATTTTCATCCAACAGCAAATCTTTGCCGCCCAAATCTTCCAAACCCGCCTGAGGCAAGATGGTTAAGTCTGCGTTTGACTCACTCACGGCTTTTGCAATATTGTTATAATTAAATTCGAAATCTGCTGTTTTTAATTTTATTTGTGCCAAGTTAATTTTCATCTGAATCTCCTTCTATAAATAGAGCAGGCTTTAATTTTCAGCCTACTCAAGTTTTAAATAATTCACTTTTTCCCAACTCAAATCGAGATATTTCACCTTTGAATCCACAAGTTTTACCTGAGGAAGTATAGACGGAATCCGTTTGATTCTGTCATAGACACCTTCGTCAATCTTTCCGAGTCTGATGTTCACTGTTTTGATTTTTACGTAAACATCGTTAGGATTTCGGTAATCAATGTATTCTACGGTTTCTTTAGAAAAAGTTTCGACGTATTCGACAATATTTTGTATCTCTTTTATTTTTGCCGCGTCCCATTTTGTATAATCATCGCCTTTGTTTCCGTATGAAAGAACTTTTGTTGTCTTAAATTCCTTACCGAGCGGCAAAAATTCTCTCCCGATTAAGACTCCGTCGCTTGTAAATGCCGCAACCGGCGGAACTTTTACATCAGGAGCCACGGTTAAGACAGGTTCGCGTTCGCTTACAAGGATTTGCAGTCTCGCAGGAAACGCATATCTTCTCACGTAAACATCTTTTATCGGAGGCAATGTTTTAAGTTCTTTTTCAATAGCATCGGTCTTGGCAAGATATACCGGAACATTCGGCACATCAATTGTTCGAAGCACTGAAAGTATCTTCGGAGATTTTACTATTTTATTATTAAGAATCTCTACAGAAGTACTGTTCGCTACAGTAAAAAGATTTTCATCCAAATACCATTGCGGCATTTTTGAAATAAAAGCAAAAGCGCCAATAAATACTACCGTCAGGCAAAAGCGGAAAAAGTTACGGAATATACTTTGTTTTTTTCTGCCTTTCCGGAGCTTCCTTTTTTTACGAACAGTATTAACGTATTTTTCGGCTTCAATAGCCTCTTTATTACGTCTGGATACTCTCTGAACCTTTGATGCTTTTTGTTCTTCGTTTTCTGCCATAAAAAATCCTATTTATTTAAACCCGCACTGTTGAGAATTGCAAGTACAAGGTTATCGTAATCAACGCCCATAGCTGCCGCCTGTGCAGGCAGGTCACTTGTCTCAGTCATTCCCGGACTTGTATTGATTTCCAAAACATAAGGAATATCGTTAACAATAAGAAAATCAACTCTTGAAACTCCGCTGCAGCCTGTAATTTCAAAGGCTTTTACAGCAATTTCTTTTACTTTTGCGGTCATTTCATCGGAAATCTCAGCGGGAAGAATAAATTCTGTCATTCCTTTTGTATATTTTGCCTCATAATCATACCATTCGTTTTTCGGTCTGAGTTCAAGAATTTCAGTTGCAAAAGGTTTTCCGTCTTCTTCCAAAACTCCGACGGTACAGCCGATTCCGACCAAATATTCTTCAATAAGTACGTCATTGTTATATTTTGAGGCTTCCGCATAAGCGCTTTCGAGTTCGGCAGGAGTATTAACTTTTGTCATACCAAAACTTGAACCTTCGCAAACAGGTTTTGTAATAAGCGGATATTTCAAATCAGCCGTTGCTGCTTTCACGTCATCGCCTTTTCTTACAAAAACAGATTTAATCAAAGGTATATTTTTATCAACGGAGAGCATTCTTTTTGTATATTCTTTATTCATGCAAACCGAACTTGCCATAACTCCGCAGCCGGTATAAGGGATTTCGAGAATTTCCAAAATTCCCTGAATACAGCCGTCTTCTCCGTATTTCCCGTGAAGGGCGTTATAAGCGAAATCAAAATTACCGTTTTTCAAAGTTTCCGCGATATTTTTATCAACCACAACGAGTTCGGCATTGTTAAACCCGAGTCTTTTTAAAGCTTCAAAACAACCTTTGCCGGAACGCATTGAAACTTCGGCTTCCGATGACATTCCTCCGCACAGAACCGCGATTTTAGCATTTTTATCTATATTATTTTTAATTGACTGCATAATTCAACCTCTTTTTCGTTATTTCCGCCCAGAAAGCGAACTTCGGGCTTTAATTCTATATTAAATTTCTCTTTTACAACTTTATACATATTGTACATTAATTCTAAAATATCCGCGGAAGTTCCCGCTCGGTCATTTACGATAAAGTTTGCATGATTTTCCCAAACCCGAGCGCCACCGATTTTAAACTGTTTTGCGCCTGCGGCTTCCAGTAAACGTCCTGCCGAATCGCCTTCGGGATTCCTAAACACACTGCCGCAATTCGGTAGAGCGAGCGAAGGTTGTTTTGCGTGACGAAAATTTAAATTTTCCTGCATTTTTGCTTTAATTTCTTCTTGTAATGCAGGAGTTAATTCAAATTCCGCTGCCAATACCACATAATTTTCACGTTGACAAATTGAGGTTCTGTAAGAAAATTCCATTTCCTCTTTTGTTAAAGTAAAACCCCCGCGGCTACGCGACCAACAAGTTGCCGAAACAAAAATATCACTGATTGTCTGTCCGTGGGCGCCCGCATTCATAAACACTTCGCCGCCAACGGTACCGGGGAATGCAACCATAAACTCCATTCCGCTCAAACCATCTTCTGCAACGACTTGTGATAATTTAGGACCTTTTAATCCGCAATCGGTTTTTACTCTAGTACCTTCAACAGAAAAATCCGTCATTTGAGTTGTCAAAACAACCACACCGTCGTATCCGTCAGATGAAACAAGCGTATTTGACAAATTTCCGAACACTTGAAAATCCGATTCGGTATTCGTAATTTCGACAAAATCATCCAGATTAGACGGAAAATATACTTTTTTGATTTTACCGCCTGTTTTGAAGCTTGTTAAATTTTTTACGTCAAAATCTTCCTCAACGCGCAATTTCTGCAAGCTCCTTTTCTGCTTCAATAAGTTCTTTGCCAAGCGCCGTAATTGTCCCTGCGCCAAGTCCTATAACAAGATTATTCTCAGTCAATGAAGATATAAGCGATTTCGCAACAGCTTTCATATTTCCTGCAAAGTATTCGCAATTTACTCCTTTTGAAGAAAGTTCTTTGACAAAATTCGCAGAATTAATACCGTCAATCGAATCTTCCGACGCTGCGTAAACATCCGTTACGACAACCTTATCAACCCCGTCGAACGCATTCAAAAATTCATTCCAGAGATTTTGCAATCTTGTAAATCTGTGAGGCTGGAATACCGCTATAACTTTTTTGTCCTTAAAACTTAAAGCAGAAGAAAGCGCAGCTTTGATTTCTGTCGGATGATGCGCGTAATCATCATAAATTACGGCACCCTTTGCTTCTCCAATCTTTTGAAAACGTCTTCCCATTCCGCTGAATGTGGCAAAATGCGGTTTTACAAGATTAATATCTACGCCCGCCTGATGTAAACTTGCAAGAACCGACAATGAGTTATAAACATTGTGAATTCCTCTGAGAATAATTTTTAAATCAGTAAGAAATTCGCCTTTATAATAAACGTCAAAAGTCGTAAAATCGGATTCGGATTTAATATTTTTAGCCTGATAATCCGCACCGTCAGAAAGTCCGAATGTCATTGTTTTGTGACAGTGCAGACCTTTTGACGCGTCACAATCGTAATTTACAAGCACAACACCATCTTCAGGCATTTTTGAAATAAATTTTTCAAAAGTTTCAAGAATTGATTTCAATCCGTCTTTATAAAAATCAAGGTGATCTGCCTCAAGATTGTTGACCACAACGACATTTGGAACATATTTTACTATTGTGCCGTCACTTTCATCAAGTTCTGCCGCAAAGAATTTTCCATCCTGGCAATGCGCATTTGTATCAAGTTCAGGAACTATTCCGCCCACAACATAAGACGGTTTTAATCCCGCTTTTTCCAATACATACGAAGAAAGTCCGCTTGTAGTGGTTTTACCGTGAGTACCAGAATATCCTAAGAAAAATTTTCCGCCGCGAGAGATTTCCGCAAGCATATCGGAACGGTGATAAATTTTAAGTCCCAATTCTTTTGCACGAACGATTTCAGGATTATCTTCACGAATTGCGGTACTGGCGATTACGATACAGTCTGACGGAACATTTTCCGCTTTGTGTCCTATATGAACCGTTGCACCTAATTTTTTAACTTTTTGTACATATTTACTTTCGCAAACATCAGAACCCGAAACTTCATATCCGTTTTCCAACAAATACTTTGCAAGCCCGCTCATTCCGACTCCGCCTATTGCTATAAAATGATATTTCTGTCTTTTCAAAACGCTCTATCCCTAATTATGTATTATATTTCCTTTTTTAATTATATTACATAAATATTTTTCGTGATGTAATCTTAACCTTTTGTAAAAATAAATTTTATAACGCAATTTTTATAATTTACGAGCATTATACAAGATATGTTTATACAAAAGTTTATACATCGAAAAATCCCCGACAGATTGATTTACAGTCCACAAAAACACTCATATGTAATGTATTCTTTGAGCGAAGGTCGGCAGCTTGGAACAATGAAAGCCACGCCTATGCTTTTAAAAGAAGGAAACAGTTTTTACCGGAATAAAATCCCTATACTTTCAATGTACATCAATGATTTGAAAGCTTTTACCAAAAGAAGTAAGGTGGGAAGCGATTTTATTAAGTTCGTTAAAATCCTAAGCCGACAGGAAAATTGCGAAGGAAGAGTTCATCTTCTTGCATACAACACAGACAATCCAGGAAAGCCTCCGCACACATTTTATAGAAAGATGGGATTTGCAACAACATCCCCTTCAGAAAATAAAATTCTTGACGACGCAATTAAAAACAACACCTCAATCCCTGCCGATATGTGTCTTGGAACAACAATGTTCCTTAAAGCTTAAAAAAGCCCTGATAATTCAGGGCTTTTTAGTTATTATTTAACAACAATGTTAACAAGTTTTTTCGGAACAACGATAGTTTTCACAATCGTTTTGCCGTCGGTTAACTCTTTTATCTTCGGACTGTTCAGCGCAAGTGCTTTCAAATCTTCTTGTGAAGAAGATTCTTCAGCTTCGATTTTGTCTTTAACTTTTCCGTTAACCTGAACAACGAGCGTAATTGAACTTGCTTTTGCAAGATTTTCGTCCCACTCGCACCAAGGTTGTTCGTGAATTGAACCTTCGCCGCCCAAATCATGCCATGCTTCTTCTGTAAGGTGAACCGCAACAGGTGACATTAATTTCAATAATGACACAATTGCAAAACTCAATACAGATTTATCCTCAGCATCAAGTTCAGATTTCTTGCCGCGCCAATCGTAGATTGCATTTGTAAGTTCACGGTATTTAGAAATTACCGTATTGAATTGGAAGTCATTTGAAATGTCATTGGTAATTCCTTTTATAGCCATGTGAACTACACGAACAAGGTCATCATTGTCTTTTTTAAGTGAACCTGAAACAAATTCAGGATGACAAATTGAGATATTGTCCGCATTTGAGGCAACAAGTCTCCAAACTCTGTTTAAGAATTTATAACAGCCTTCTACACCTGCATCTGACCAGTCAAAATCTCTTGCCGGCGGTGAATCCGAAAGGATAAATAATCTTGCGGTATCTGCACCGTAATTTTCAAAGATTTCGTCAGGGTCAACCGTATTACCTTTTGATTTTGACATTTTAGAACCGTCTTTAAGAACCATACCCTGTGTTAAGAGGTTTTTGAAAGGTTCGTCAAAGTCGAGTAATCCCAAATCACGCAAAGCTTTTGTAAAGAATCTCGAATACAAAAGGTGAAGAATTGCGTGTTCAATACCACCAACATACTGGTCAACAGGAAGCCAGTGATTAACTTTGTCTTTTGCAAACGGCATTTTGTCGTTTTTCGCATCGGAATAACGCAGGTAATACCAGCTTGAACAAATAAATGTGTCCATTGTATCAGTTTCTCTGGTTGCTTTTCCGCCGCAGCAAGGGCAGGTTGTTTCAAGGAAAGTTTTCGATGTAGTAATCGGAGATTTTCCGACAACACTAAAATCTACGTCTTTCGGAAGCAATACAGGTAACTGTTCTTCAGGAACAGGCTGAATTCCGCATTTTTCACAATAAACAACAGGAATAGGCGCGCCCCAGTATCTCTGTCTTGAAATCAGCCAGTCGCGTAATCTGTATTGTGTTTTGAATTCACCGAATCCTTCTTTTACGGCTTTTTCGGTAATTGCTTTTTTGGCTTCTTCATTTTTCATTCCGTCGAACTCATTGGAATTTACGAGAATTCCCGGTTCTGTATAAGCAGCATCCTTACAATCTGAAGGATTTTCCGCGTCTTGAATTACAACCTTCATCGGAAGATTATATTTTTTAGCAAAATCATAATCACGAGTATCGTGTGTCGGAACAGCCATTACGGCACCGGTACCGTATTCAACAAGCGCATAATCCGCGGTCCAGAGCGGGAATTTTTCACCCGTAAACGGATTTATACAGTGTGTACCCAGAGGCACACCGGTTTTTACGCGTTCGGTGGAAAGTCTTTCGATTTCGGTCATTTTGCGTGCATTTGCACGGTATGCTTCAACAGCCTCTTTATTTTCTGAAGTTGTTAATTTTTCTATATCTTTGTATTCAGGTGCCACAACAAGGTATGTTATACCGTGAACCGTATCAGGTCTTGTTGTATATACGGGAACTTCCATTTTTTCACCTGATGGCGCATCAACAACAGGGAATCTGAAAATAGCACCGTGTGATTTACCAATCCAGTTTGCCTGCATTGTTTTTACGTTATCGCCCCAGCCCGGAAGCTTGTCGAGGTCTTCAAGAAGCACATCCGCGTAATCGGTAATTTTTACAAACCATTGAGAAAGATATTTTTTCTCAACTTCGCTGTCACATCTCCAGCATTTGCCGTCAATTACCTGTTCGTTTGCAAGTACTGTGCCGCAATCGTTACACCAGTTTACTGCCGCTTCTTTTTTGTATACAAGTCCTTTTTTATAAAGTTGCAGGAAAAGCCACTGTGTCCATTTGTAGTAATCAGGTTTGCAGGTTGTGACTTCTCTGTCCCAATCGTAAGACAATCCGAGCATTTTCAACTGTTTTGTCATATAGGCAATGTTTTCGACAGTCCATTTTTCAGGATCAGCACCGTTTTTCATTGCTGCGTTTTCGGCAGGAAGCCCGAAACTGTCCCATCCCATCGGATGAAGTACATTGAACCCTTGTGCTTTCTTAAATCTTGCAATTACGTCGGTAATCGTATAGTTTCTCACGTGTCCCATATGGAGTTTTCCTGACGGGTACGGAAACATAGAAAGCGCAAAGTATTTCGGTTTATCGCTTTCGTCAGGAGTCTTAAACGCTCCTGTTTCTTCCCAAACTTTTTGCCATTTTTTTTCTATTTCCTGAGGAAAATAACTTTCTTTCATATATATTTTTCTCCCTAACTCTTCTTGTTAAAAGGGTAACACAAAGAAAAACTCTGCGCAAATTAAATAATTACAATTTGTTAAAAATTTGCCTTTCATGCATGACAAACGTTTTTTGTTATTCTATTATTGTCTCATCGGAGGTAATGGATAGGATGATTGAAGAAATAGTTTCAAAAAAATCAGATTTTGACTTAACGTTAAAAAGCGCGTTTTCACGTGGTGATGAGGCTTTTACATCCCGTTCGTTCGCTGCGCTTCTCGCTAAAAATTCAATCCCTCTTTCGCATAAAAAATTAGCTGATAATTATATTATAATTAAACGTGTTTTCAAGTTTCAGGCTGTTCAAAGCAGAATTTCAAATGCAGATAAACAACTTCTTGCAAAATATGACTTTAATACGCTTGAATATACAACCGTAAAACAGATGTATGAAGAGCTTGCGCTCTTGCAAAAATGGTCTAATGCAAGAAATGACAAACTTAAAACTGACGCTGATGCAATCATGGAAATTCGTACAAAAGAATTAAAATTTATTGACGCGAACAGCTATGTAAGCATTTCCAACGAAATTTACAAAGGCTATGTCGCGTTAGAACATTATTTTGAAGAAATCAGCAGATATAAAGACAGTAAATAACAAAAAAGCCCGAATAAAACGGGCTTTTTTAATTTTATTTACATTTTTTCTTACCGTCCCAACTGAGGTCATCGCAATGCAGATAATCCATATTTTCATTGTAAATTACCCAACCTGTGCAGGTATACATATTATTACCGTTTGAATAGTCGGGATAAGGATTCGCTACAGTTCGATTGCAACCTTTTTCAAATGTTAATTCAGAATCTTTTAAACCATATGGCAAAATTCCTGTTTTGGTAACATAAAACTGAAATGAATCTTCACCTCTTTTATTCGGAAGTTTTTTACCATTTAAATCAACGAAAATAGAACCGCAGTCAAACTTACCGGAAAAACCAAAGTCACAATTACCACTCCAAACTCTAAAAGAAACAAATGTTCCGTCAGATAAAACTACGGGTCTGGATATATTACTCTCATACGTCAAATTTCTACATTTTCGAGAGTCTGAGTCGATACAACTGTACAAAAGCTTCATATGTTTTGATAACTTTTTTGCCATTATTATATGGCTATCTTCGTCATACATACCGCCCATTCCCCAGGTCTCCGGAGAACCGTATTCCAGAACTGCCATAGAATAAGCCTGACTCAAGACTGAATAAACCTTTTTAAGTTGAGACACTGTAGCTTTTTCTTTGTATTTCGCAATAACAGTTGGCAAAGTCATCGCCGCTACAATTCCGATTATACCGAGAGTGATTAGAACCTCCGCAAGCGTGAAACCTACCCGAAACCCTTGAGCTGAGAGGAATTTATTTTGCCGCCCCCCGCCGGGGGGGGGGGGGGGGGGGGGGGGGTGAGCGAC
>CAOJDT010000047.1 GCA_948433295.1 uncultured bacterium | reverse complement strand
AGAACCGAACAACAAAAAAAGATGTTCGGTTCTTTCTTTTTTTAGCAAAAAATTTGGCGTCTATATAGGAAGCTCTAATTTTATGAATAAAGCCAACGCAGTTATGACTTGCAGTAGGAAGAGTAGGAGACCGCTATAGAGGCGTACAACTTCTAAAGGCTAAAAAGGAATTTTATATTACTCATACTGGCGGGAAGAAATTTCGGCTGTAATAAATATGTAGAAGCTTAATTTAAATATAGAAAAATATCGGCACAAATTTAATCCGTGCCGACATTTTATGTTGCAAATAATTAGTGATAATCATAAATTTTTACATTACATACCGGTTCAGTAAAACCGGTAAAGTCGCAGGATACATCATCAAATACCGGAGCGGTCTGATAATGTGATTCATAATCCTGTACTTTAAAATCACTTGAAGCCGGAAGTGTTGAATTAAAGTCATAAGTCATAACGTTTCCAAGGAATAAGTTATTTCCGTATGCTTGCATTTTTGCTTCATAATATGTTATAGGGTCAGAGATTATATCTTCATCTCCAATATAAGAAGTGTTATCTTCTCCGGTTTCGGTATCTAACGAAGGATAAACGATATGTGCTATCAGGTAACGAGAATCAACTTCCGGATAGCCAAGAGGAACGACCATAAATTTATCCGTAACAATATATGCTACTATATCTGACATTTGTTCAGGAGTCCATTTTGAAGTGTTAGGTTTTCTGTTCCCGTTTAAATCAACGTAGACAATATAATATCTTACAGTATCTTTTGTGCCGTTTTTTGTAATTTCAAAAATAAAAGGTTTTTTATCTGTTTGTGCTCCAATCCAAATAAATGATCCGTTAGACGTTTTTAGTCTTATTTTATCCTTAGGAAAAGTCGTAGGATTTGGCGTGAGGTTTGCGCCTGAACATACTTCGGCATTATCTGAAGTGTTCATATAGTTCAATAAAACTTTGCAGAATGCGTCTGCGTCAGCAGGAAATGCATCCTCATCAACAGTATTTATCATGTGATTGTATATTGTTATAGAAAGTGCGTTATACATCCGTAAATAGGAGTATTTATAAGCTTTCTCCCAAGGTTTAATAGTGTGCAAACTGATAGACGCAATTATTCCTATAATGATAAATACCATCATAGTTTCAGCCAATGTAAATGCCTTTTTAAAAACCATTCAACCCCCAGTATTAATTTATATACATATAATTATTATAGCTTTTATGACGCAAAAAGTCAATATTAAGAAGTTCTGTATTGTAATTTTGATAAACATGTGCTAAAATATTAAAGGTTATTATTTTAATTTAGCGAGGATTATGATGTTAAAAGATAAGAAAGCATTTACTCTGGCTGAAGTAATGGTTACTATGGCAGTATTTGGAGTGCTTGTAGCATTGGTTTTGCCTGCAATTGCAAATATTCGTCCTAATAAAAGTAAAGCGTTGTTTAAAAAAGCTTATTATACGGCAGAACGTATGGTATTTGAACTGGTAAACGATGAGGATTTTTATCCTACCACAGGTGATGAAATCGGTTTTTCAAATACTGTTGTGGCAAGTTATCTCGGTCAGTCATACGGTGGAGATGATGAAACGGATGCAAAGAAAAAGTTTTGTTCATTATTTGCACGGAAAGTTAACACTATATCTGATGATATAAATTGCGATGCAGCGCATTCAGTTCCGACTGCAAACGCTACGTATACAGAACCATCTTTTATAACTACAGACGGTATTTCCTGGTATTTACCTATTACGAAATTTGATAAGACCGGTGAAGATATTTCTGAAACTATTTATGTTGATATAAATAACACTAAAGAACCAAATTGTAAGTATGATGAACAAAATCCGTCAAAATGTAATAACCCTGATATTTTTGAGATAAAAGTCGAACCTGATGGTAAAATGCGTATTACCGGAACAAAGGAAAAAGAATACCTTCAGGCTAATAATTCCGTTAAATAAATTTTATTAATATTTATAAAAAAAGGGTGGAAAAATTTTTCCACCCTTTTTCATTTTATTGTTTCCGCAAAGATACTGTAAATGTTAAATTATCCGTGCCAAGTTTAACATCCTGTATATATTTATCGTTAGGTAAAATTTGATATCCGGTTTTAGGTATAACATTAAGTCTGTAATCTCCAGTATATAAATCACAGTTTGAGACGGCTTTATAAGAATCATCAAATTGCGCTTCACCGGCAGCATTTCGTACAACTTTTCCTGTAGCAGGGTCTATTTCCGGATGTCCGACTTTAAGACCTGAACTTAATGTAATGGTGTCGGTAGAAGGACAGTCATATTTATATTTTCCGCCGTCTACGCCAAGTCCGACATATTCAAAAGCTCCATCGTTGTTCAACTTATATTCACCTGTTTTATTTGTTACTTCGCGGTAAGCACAATTTTTTTCTAAAGAATAAGTCCCGCAATTTTTAATATCATCATCGTCACAATTTGCAATATCCATTGTTATACAATATTTTGGTCTTTTATGGAATTTTAGGTTAACTGTAACATCAGAATTGAATATTATCACTCTTTTTTTATCGAGAGGCCAATCTGTAAAAAATCCGTCTTTCGGTGTTGCTTTCAAAACGTACTTTGTATTTCGTTCAAGGTCTTTATATTTTGCAGCACTGCTTGAATATGTCCCTTCAGAGCCGTTACTGTTCAATTTTGCTATAGAATGGGTTCCTCCGATATTTTCTTCACCGCAGGTTGCAGGGTCATTGCAGCCTTCAGTAGTTACATTAACCGTAATTTTAAATTTATCTTTGATACCCTCTTCAGGTGTTGTGTAAGTCACGGTACCATTGGATTTAATATAATAAATAAATCTATCCGGTCTTTTACATTTTGAACTTCCTTCAATACAATTTGGAGGATTGGAACCGTTTACATCGACCATAATTCTGGCGCTGCCTTTTCTAAAGTTTGTAACAGGAAGATACCAGTCAACATTGTCTGTTGATGTAAAAGATTTTTTCCCTTCTGCGTATAAGGTTTCAGTTTCTTCCAGTTCATTTTCACATACTACATCATTTGACAATTTGTTAAATTTACTGGCAAAAAGTCTGCAAAATTTTTCATTACCTTCATAATCAATACCGTTAACTACAGACTTTTGAGTATTTTGAAATCCTTGTGCAAACAAATCGCTTTTGGGCGGATACATAACTTCATCATCATAAATCTGCCCGACAACTTCTTCTATAATATAAGAAATTTTTTTGTGCATAGAGTCTTCTTTACTCGGTATCGTATTCAGAACTGCCGGTAATGTCAGGGCAGCTATTATGCCGAGGATAAGAAGAGTAATCAATACTTCCGCCAGAGTAAATGCTTTTTTAAAATTATTAAAATACATTCCAAATCTCCTTAATTATATTATATATTTTTATTATAATTTATTTTTTGAATAATTTCAATAATTTTAAAGTTTTATATAAAAACGTATGTATTTAACTGTAGTCTTGAAAATACATTATTTATATGTTAAAATAATAAGTATATAGTCTTAATATAATATGATATAAAGACAAAATGAGGATTCACTTACCGATTATGGGTTTTAAAATAAAAGAGGTTTGCGGATGGAATTTGCTGGACTAAATAAAAACCTAAGATTCAATGCATATACTTTGGCTGAAATGCTTATCGTCATGATGATTATATTGATGGTATTGTTAGCTCTGCCACAAGCAACCAAGAAGGTTTTTAAGCTTACTGATACTCGGAAAAGTCACGGAAGATATGAATGTTACTGGCAGACGCAGCCTGATGGAACTCAAAAGCTGATGACTTATACTGCAGAAGAAAACGGCAGAAAAATTGAATCAGAATCTAAATATGCAAGCGATAATAAATGTGTTTTTAAGCCTACCGCAAATACAATTTATTTTATGATTCACGCTGTAGGTGGCGGAGGTGCCGGTGCTGTTATTGGTGAGGATGTTTCCGCACTTGAAGCCGCAGAGCCGAAATCTCAGGCAATTTCATACTTAACCCCGTCCGCAGAAGGTTCTTGGCCTAAGTGGGTATCATGGGTTAAAAATACTAAACCTTGCCGAGATATTTTATGGTGTCAAACGGTCTTTGACCCTGTTCTCAAAGAAGATGTTGAAAAATATAATACAAATTTTGATGTTAATATGGTTTCTGCTCAACAAGTTTTAAGATACAGGCTTGGCGGCACGGCAGCAAAAGTTGTTTCTATGTTTATATCTCAAATGCCTGGCAATGCAACACTGGAAATGTATCCTGGAAAGGGCGGAGAAATGAACCGTAGTGATGATGGTTCAGGTAAATCAGGTCAGGATACGGTAATTAATTTCGTATACCCGGATAAAACAATTGAAGCTCTTAGAGCCAGAGGTGGTATTGGCGGTATCGGAAATATTGACGGAAGACAGTCGTTTACTCTGGTAGGCGGACCTGCAACAGATTTTGAATTAAGTACTAAAGCTGCAATAAAAGGTCAATCCTCAGGTTTTAGCGATATTGTAGAAAGCGCTGAACAATTTGATGCTATGAAATCAAAAATTCCTCAGGATGCAGGTGCGGGCGGAAATGGTGAAACTCAATTCGTAACCGAGACTGCAGGTGACATTTTGTATGAGTATGATAATAATGCAGGTCTTGCTATGATTATTCGAAGAATTGAATCATCATGGGTTAATGTGACTAATCTTATAAGCAAACATTTTTATACTCATGACAATTTCCCTACGAAACCTAATTGCGAAAACGTAACTTTACCTACGTTCGTTCTTAAACGTAACGGTTATTGTGATATGGTTGAAACCGAATCAAACTATTCAAAAAATGTATTTAAATGTGCAGTCGGCAGAATTCCTGCAACAGTGATTAACGATATTACAGGTGGAGGAGAGCCTACAAATAACACCTGGAGTAAGTTTAAAGTAACTCATAATCTTTCAACAAATAGCGTTGAAATTTCACCTAACCCGACAACTTATTCCGCTTCTACTCCATACTTTGACTGCTCATTTGATATAAACTATCGTACAATTACTTGTAATACTCAACTGTCGAGTGTCGCTGTTCATAAATGCACTCAAAAGAATTCAACCTATGTATGTGCTAACGGAGATACACCTATGTGTCCTGACTCAGACGGTACATACAAGGCATGTGGTTCAAATATAACAGATATGAAATGCCCGGCACGAGCCGGCGGTAATGGAGCTGTTGTAATCTTATGGTAATAAATATGGATAAGTTAAAATACGGATATTCTTTAGTTGAAGCCTGTGTTGTAATGATAATAGTCGCAATTTTTGTCGCGGTTATGGCAAATTCTATATCCCATAAACCGAAAGCTAAAGTTGCCTCGGAAGCTCACGGCAGATTTGAGTGTTATTATGAGGGCGATACTTTGTACCAACAGATGTTCACGGAAGGAAGCTCGACCGGAAGAGTTAAAGCTGTTGATGCAGGCGGGACTGCAACTTCTTGTGCTTTTGTACCCCCTTATTATGCGAAATATATGATTATTGATGCCGTAGGCGGAGGCGCCGGAGGCAGTTCTAACGGCGGTGCCAGCGAAGGACAGTTTGTCAGTACGTTTTATGCCTCAATACAATCAAAATATATGGCAACTCCGGGCAAAGGCGGTGCTTTGGAAAGCGATGGTGGCAAATCCGTTGTAACTTCCGAAGACGGAGTTGAACTTATTGCTGCAAATGGAGGTAAGTCAACAGCAAGTTTGGAAAATACCACTGTTAACGATATTTTGAGTTGTAATATTACAGAATATGCTCAGAGCGAAGATTTTGATTGTCATATATACCCCACATGTGAAGTCAAAAATGGTAAAATTGTTGTAAATTATTGTCGTTCTAAAGCCGCATATATACAAAAGGATCTTACATATAAATTTACGAAATCAGACGGTACTGTTGAAATGGGTAATCCGAGATATATCGTAAATAATGTTTATACCGCACAAAAACCTGGTAATCCGAATGTGTGGGTATATCATGATATAAGTTTGTTTAGTGATTATGATAGTGATAGTCTTGATCCTACAAGATGGGACGGGTATTCTTGGACTCCTGATGTTAAGGATTTATGGACCCCTTCACTTTATACTATGGAATTAACTATGAATACAACTGCAAACGGCGATAACGAAAGTGAATCAAATCTTTCAAGATTTGTAAAAAGTATGCAGTACAAATCCAAAATAGTTGATGTTAAACCCGGTGCCGGAGGAGCTAAAAATGCTAAAGGTTATGCAGGGGCTATATTATTTTTATGGTAATAATGATTTTGAAAGGATAAGTTGATATATGTTTTTTAAACAAAAATCAAAAGCATTTTCATTGGTCGAAGTAATGATGTTGTTAATGATTGCTTCATTAATAATGGCAGCATTGGTTCCTGTTGTAACCAAAAAACATTTTGGTTTGCCTTCTCTGGTAAACCATGGTGCTTATATGTGTTATTATAAGGACGGCAAGTTGCGGGAAGCTAAATGGGCTGGCAAAATGCAACAAAAAGAACTTTTTGACAGAGAAACCGAAAATTGTGTGTTTGTACCTCCTAAAAAAGCCGCTTATTTTCAAATTTCAGCAATCGGCGGCGGCGGTGGCGGCGGTGATTCAGGATATCATGGAGGTAACTGGATCAGTGAATACACTCCGACGATGCAGATGTCTCCTTTTGGGATAACTGAAGAAGGCTTAAAAAACCTTAATATAGACCCTCAAGAGTTTAAAAAATATGCAGGAACACTTATCGGTTATGCACGCAGTGTAGGCTCGGGTGCAGGCGGAGATGTGAGTTATGCGGTTGAATCCTGTACCGATGTCTGTACCGGAGGTTATGGTACAAAACGAGTAGATTATTGTGCCAAATACGAGGATATTACATCGGCAAGTTGGGATGAAGAATCTTCAACCTGTACTTATACTACAGAAGTTGAAGTAGAATCCTGCTCAACTTATAACGTTGAGGAAGATTACAGTTGGTGTGATCCTTGCGGGGAATGTACTGCATGGTCTCAAAGTGATCCGATAAAACACTGTACTAAAAAATGTGTTAAAACAGAAACTATCCCGGGTAAACCAGGCTGTAGTTATTCTTGTAAAAATGGAAGCGGTTCTGCTTGTAGTACCGGTTCCTGTTCGGGTGGTGACAGTTCAGGAGGTTGCAGACCTCAAAGCTGTACAACTCCTAGCACTACACAATGTACCCAATATGAGGATGTTTGTACTGAAACACCTGGACCTACTGTATGTACAAGTCATAAGGAATATAAAACTCATACCGGAACTCATACGGTTGAAAAAGAATCCTGTTCGACATCTACGCAAACTGTAACCAACACTCACTCGAGTAAAGACAGTTGTTCTACAGGTCGACAATGTGTTGAAACCGATTATAACTATGTAACTGATTATGATAATTGTCTTGGATGGACAACTAATTGTTCTTACCCTGTGTATACTCAATCCGGCAACTCTGGTGGTTCAGGTGTTGCCTGTCAAAGTTCAGGTACACCTGGTGATCTTGGATTGTCTGGAAGTGGCTCCTCAAACTTTAGTGGTGGCGGCGAAAATGGTGCCGATCATACCGCATCTTCAATCGGTACACTTTTCTGTTCTGCCGATACTGCAGAGTCAGGAAAAGCTGATTGCTATAGCGAAGCAACAGGCAGTTATACTGCTGCCGACTGCGGTTCAAATGTTTCTTATGCCTCTTATAGTATAGATAAAAATGGATCTTCAATAGACAATGTTAGAGCAGACAGCGCATCTGCCGGCGGAGGCGGCGGTATAAGAGGTGGTTGCTCTGATACCGCAGACAGCCATTCTTCATCTTCTCAGCTTGCTGTTAATGGCAGTTGTGCGGCAGGTACTACAGCAACAACCTGTTCTGTTTTAGGTGATTACGGTTATTGTTTGCAACATTACGGAAGCGGTACTGTTGAATCTTCAGGTCAGTATTTGTACAGATATGCTTATGACAATAATTACTTAGGATACGGAAAATCCGGTTCCCCTGGTGAATTTAAAACAATTATCGTACGTTCGCTCAAAGGTATTGATACTACAATTAAAATCGGAAGAGGCGGTTCTGCAGCGGCTATTGACTTAGGTCAAGCGGGAGCAAACGGTTCTGCGACATCTATGGGTAATATTATTACTGCGGCAGGCGGTATAGGTGGTGCAGGCAGCCAAAGTACAACGGGAGAACTTTTGCCTACTTATAATAAAGCCCGTTATGATAAAGAATCAGTGTGTTATTTCTATGATAAATACATGGCTAAAAATCCTGACGGCACCTGGGTTGATCCTGAAGGTCACGCAAAACTTGCAGCAAAATTATCTTCCGAACCTACTTATTGCGATGGTATGATAAATAATCAGGGCGCATACAAATACTTTAAAGTTTCAGCCACTCAAACCGGGGAATATCCGACTCCTATAGGTATTGCTTCAAGTATAATGAACTTTGTATTCAATAAGGTTAATGACTCTGAAATTCTTCAAACGTTTACAAAGTTCGGCAGAGGCGGCAAAGGCGGAGTTGTTGAACACAGATGTTGGGCCGGCAGAAATGAAGTTGAATTTGAAGGCGTCTTACTCGACACAAGTGTCTTTGTAGATAAAGAATCTGCAACAGCAAAGGCTTTAGCAAATAATCTTTATGTTCCGGACGGTTGCCGTAAGCAATACTCAAACATTGCGGCAGGACCGGGAGTGGATGGCGCTCTGTTAATTAAATGGTAACAAACGAAAAAGGCTTTGATTAAATTCAAAGCCTTTTTTATTTGTTAATTTATTTTACCCATTTGAAACTTTTAACGTAATTAATGCCGTTGATATCACCGTTAATGTCAACGGCAAATATTCTGAATATATTGTTATTTGTATCATAATTTGGTATTTTGCTGATTTTTGCTTCAAGTTCAGGTGATAATTCATTTTTGTTTAACAAAGGAATTAAATTTAATAATGTATTTAATGAAGCGTTTTTAATCACGCCGAAAACGTTTGTAATGTTATTTGAAAGAGTTCCGTATACTTCCATATCCGCAACCGCGTTAGATGCGTTATATGCACCCGAAAGATAAAGGTTAAGATCTTTTCCTTTTGAATAAACGTTTATATCGTGTGCAATACCGTTTTCAATAATATAACTGCCGCTGATACTTGCAAATTCACCGGTTTTGAGCGGAGTAATCAAATCAATAAGACTATTTATAGAAAGTCCTGTAATTCCGCTTTTTGCCAGATTTGCCGCTTTTAAAAGATATTCAAGAGAACCGAGTTTCGGCATTCTTCCGTTTGCTACAACGAAATTGCCGTGACCTGAAAGTGTGCTAAGGCATAAATTCTGCGATTTTCCGTTGCATGAAATTGATATGTCACCTGTAGTTGTTCCGTATAATTGACCTTTCAAGTCAAAAAGCGATTCGGTAATAATTTGAGCGTTGGCATCCGCAATGTGCGAATTCACCGAAAAATCGTTTGTATTAATATTATATTTTAAATCTCCTTTGACGTAGCCTTGAGCCAAATCAAATCCATAGTTTGTAACATTCAGAATAGAATCCGACGACATTTTCATATTTGCTTTAAAATTCTCGGCTTTAAGAGCTTTAACGAGAATGTTTTCTGCGGTAATTTCGGAATTTTCAATCCTTATCATAGACGGGTCAAGCGGTGGAAGCTGATTAGGTGTAGCTATTTGTTGCTTATAAATATCCGCATCATAATCCTGAAGCGAGCCGGTAATTCTATTCAGGTTCAAATCTTTGAAATGGAGTTTGATATCTTTAAATGTAATAATATTAGAGAAATTATTTTTTATTATTGCATCTAACGTAATATTGTTGTTCAGAATGCTTCCTCGAGAATTCAACAATACATTATCTTTGTTGAAATTAAGATGAATATCTTTGATTGTTGCGTCAAAGAAAGGCATATCAATGCTTGTTACATCAAGTTTACCAAGGATTTTTGGAGCTAGCGAAGTACCGTTAATCAAAAGATCAGATGTAAAGACGCCCTGTTTCATCAATGGTTTTTTGAAAATTATATTAAAAATTTTCGCATCTGTTGGCGCATGAGTTATTACTCGGAAATTTTTAAATTTGACGTTTGTGTCACTGATTTTTTCAATATAACCGCTCGCAGTAACCTGTGTATTAGGATTTTGTTTATTATTTAAAGATGAGATAATTTTGTCGTATTTGAAGTTGTTAATTTTTACACTGTTCGGCGTAAGTATCGTGTCAGCGTGAATATTAACAGGACTTACCAAATCGCCGATTGTTGCTCCCATATAATAAAGGCTTGAATCTTCGTTCAGTTTTAAGTCGACTTTTGTATTTAATTTTTGTTGAGTACCGCGAACCTGTGCCGTACAATTTATATCACCTTTGAGTTTCAAAGGATAAACAGTTTTATTGTTATAGAACTGGTCAAAGAATTCCTGTGTAGGTTTTGCGTTTATGTATAAATCAGCCGAAGGATTTGAATCTACATCCAAAATTTTACCGTTAATAAACACCGGCATTTTTCCGACAAAAGCGTTAATTTTATTAAGGGTTAAAACGTCGTTATTCAAAAGTGTATAGCCGTTTTGGATTTTAATACGCAAATGTTTCGGAATATATGCAAAACTTATGTCATTTAACTGTGAAAATATTTTTAATTTATTGTTATTAATTTTTGCTGCAATGTTTGTTGTTCCGCTAAATTTGCCAAAATCCTTAAATTGAGAGGCATATTGAGGAAATATTTCTTCTAATGGTCCTAGTTCGTTAAGGGCTTCAAGGTTAAAGTTTTTCATTGAAGCATTGCCGTTGATTTTGTAATTATCCGTTAAAAATCCCGTAATATCTACTTTCAGGTTGAAAGGATTCTTTTTATAGTAACCTTTGATAGGCGTAACCGTCAGATGATTATTTTTCAGATTAAATTCGCCGTTGCCTACAAGTATTGATTTTCCTGAACCAAAGTTATTGAAAATTTTGCCTTTCATTATGATTTTGTCATAATGGATTATTTTGTCGGCTTTAGCCTGATAGAATGCGGTAAAAGCTGAATTTATCGACTCGGAATCTTTGAGATATGGAATATACGGGTACATTCTTGATGTAATTCTGAGTGCGTCCCCTGCGTTAAATTTGTTTGAATATGCATTTGCTGTAATTATTTCGTTTTTTACGTTGCCTTTAACTTTTACTTCTGATTTTTCTACAAAAGTTGAAATATCAAAATCAGCGTCACGGTTTTCAAAATTCACTTTTCCTGAAATTTTTGAAAAATCTGCAGGAATATCTTTTAATTCACCGTGATTGTTATGAAAATCAACCGTGCCTTTTGCAAAAAGGTTCTCGTTAAAAACCGGTTCAACTCCAGGTTTCATGTGACCCGTGAGGTTAAGAATTAAATCGGTATTTCCCGAAAGGTGTTTTACCGGTTCAACGACTTCCTGTAATTCTGCAAGAACATCCGAGGTATTGATTACTTTTAAAAGGTCAGCTGAATTTAACCCTTTTGATTTTGCGGTAAAATCCATATCTCCTGAAAGAGAACTTGTGCCTTCGACAGAAATCGGACGCCCGAAAACGTTTGCCTGCAAAGTTTTGAAAGTTGCAAGCCTGTCATCAAAACTGAGTTTTGCTTTGATTCCCTTAATTTCAATATTATGAATGTCGATAAATGCGGCATTGCCGTTTAAAATGTTCATAACTCCCCAGGCATGAGGTTCAAGTTTTGTGCCTGAAATTCTCAAATCCATATTTCCGTAACCGCTGATTTTCATCATAGGAACAGGACCGATTTCAAATTTAATGATGTTATGAAGCGGCATTACAACATTATATGCTTTCAACATATCAATTTTTTCTGTACTTTTGATATGGATATCCGAGCGACGGTTTGTGAAAAGTTTGAAATCTCCGATGACATCGACTTTTTGATTCGGATCAGTTTCTACATTTGCGTCAAGGTGCATCATTTGCTTATCCATAGAAAGCTTTACAGTTGCGCCTTTTTTTGTATTCGGAATTCTTTTTTCAAGGTAGCCGTCTGAAATCAAAACGTTTCCGAAAAGTTCAGGATTGTTAGCGATACCTTTTACCTGAATGTTTCCCATAACATCACTGTAGAGAACGTGCTTTTTCAGTAAATAGAAATTAAATTCCGGCAAAAGTTTTTCTTCTCCCGGAAGAAGTGTAATTATATTCTCCGAACGCGATTCGTTGATTGTTGCATTGACATCAAGATATGGAAATTTTTTGTTTAATTGAGTAACTTTTCCGTTTGCTGCAAGATTAATCTTCGGGGCATTCAGTGTAAGATTTTCTATATGAATTCCGTCTTTGAGGGTATTAAGAGTCGATTTGATTTCTAATCTTCCGTTACAAAATGTCGAGCCTGCCCTGTCGTTTTTCATTAGCCCGAAATTATCAATTGTGAGAACTGAGTTTATTTTTTGGTGTTTATCGTGCGTAATTTCCGTTGTGCTTTGGAAATTTAAAATACCTTTCAAATCCTTGTATTTATTTTTTGAAAGTGTAATTGCGTAGATTTTGAAAATGGACAAATCAAGGTCTTTGATATCCGCATTAATCAAAAACTGGTCTTCGTTAACTCTGTTAAGCGGAAGTTTTATATCAATGTCCGCTTTGATTGAAGATGGTTTGTTATCAACGATTAAATCTGTTTGAGTATTGAATTTTAATCTTTTATCTGATTCAAAATCTTTAAGGTTAAAATATTTTCCGTTAAGATTAATTTTTTTGTTCTGAGCTTCTTCTTTTATAATGATATTATAATTTGTTAGTTTACCTTTCACTTTTGCAATTTTAAATTTTTGTTCGGAATTCGGTTTAATAATATATT
>CAOJDT010000046.1 GCA_948433295.1 uncultured bacterium | reverse complement strand
TTTTGGAACACTGTTGACGGAGGTAAACATTTCAAAGAACATATTAATTCTTTCAAGATAATACCTGAGGAAAGATTCTTTACGCGAATGCATAACCCCCATAAGGTCTTTATAGGTTTTCAAATCTTTCATAACAAAAGAATTTTCAAGTAAATGCTGATAATGTACAAGGCTTTTTTCGCTAAAATCACCTTTCAAAAGTGCCCTCACGGCGGCTTCTCCCGCAAGTTTTCCGCTAATCATGGCGAGATTAGTGCCTTCCCAGTGCAAGTTATTGACAAGCATAGCCGCATCACCGACAACCATAACCCCGTCCGCAGCAAGTTTCGGAACTTTTTTAAACCCGCCTTCAGGAATAAGGTGCGCGGAATATTCAAGTAATTCGCCATCTTTAAGCAAAGGCGCTATAACAGGATGCTGTTTAATTTTGTCTAAAACTTCGTAAGGTTTTGTCTTATGTTTTTCGAATTCGTCGAGCGTAATACCAAGTCCGATACTTATAGATTCTTTATTTGTATAAAGGAATCCTAGCCCGAGCATACCGAGCATTGAACCGCCGAAAATTTCATAAATGCAACCTTCATCATCATTCAGATGAAATCTGTCGTTAATCTTGTCTTTGTTTAGTTTATAAACCTCTTTAACGCTCACCGCCACATCTTTCGGTTCAATTTCACCGCGGAGTCCGATTTGCTTTGCGAGAAGAGAATTTACGCCATCAGCAAGAACAACAATATCAGCATAGTAATCTTCAAGTTCTGTTCTTACACCGATTACGGCACCGTCTTTTTGTATAAGTTCTCTGACAACCGTTTCTTCAACAAGAATAACGCCTTCTTTTTTTGCTTCTTCAGCCATCCAACGGTCAAATTTTCCGCGAATAACAGAATAACTTACAGGAAGTTCATGTTTATTTGTATAAGAAACAACCGTGCCGTCTTGTTCTCCAAGAATTGCGTATTTATGTTCAACATTTTTTCTTTCAAGCGGAGCCGTTTTTTCAAAATCGGGAAAAACTTCTTTTGTCGGCTTAACGTAAATTGCGCCGCCAAAAACATTTTTACTGCCCGAAAACTTGCCGCGCTCAATGAGAATAACCTTATGTCCCGCACGCGCAATTGTTACCGCACACGAAATCCCCGCAGGTCCCGCACCGACAACAATAACTTCTGTTTTATTTTCTACAAATTCAGACATAAAGCACTCCTCAAAGAAAATTATACACTAAATTTTGTTCATTGTAAAATAGTTAATATGAATATCACAGCGGGTAGATTTAAAGGACAGAAGATTATAGCGCCTGACGAAAAGATTACGCGACCGACATTGTCAAAAGTTCGGATGAGCGTATTTAACACTTTGCAGGCAATGATTAATTTTGACGGAGCAAATTTCCTTGATATGTATGCAGGTTCAGGAATTATGGGACTTGAGGCGATTTCAAGAGGTTTTGCCTCAGCGGTCGCAATCGAAAAACATCCTAAAGTCACACAAATTATAAAAAACAATTACAAAAAATTTTCAGACCCGCCAAAACTTATCATCGGTGACAGCCTGAAAGTTACGGCAAAAATGCAGGAAAAATTCGACGTAATCTATATTGACCCGCCGTATTTTTCAGGCGTTTACGAACAAAGTCTTGACGCAATTCGAACTATCGCTGACGGGATTGTTATCCTCGAACACGTCAACGATGTCGATTTTTCGGGATTTGAATTAATAAAGCAAAAAAAATACGGAGATAAATTCATTACATTTTTACGTCTTGAATAAAAATAGAGAGAAGGGACGAATTTTCGCAATATATAAAAATTCCTTGCGCAATTTGTAAAAATGTTTTATAATCAGGCTATGGAAAGAAAAACCGTTAAATTACAGGGCTTTAATATAGATACCTTCACTTTTAATGAAGCATTAGAATTTATAAATAAAGGTCAGGTTGTCACGATTAATCCCGAAATGATACAAACCGCCGCGAAAAATAAAGATTTTTCAGATATTATTAATTCGGCTGAACTTGTCATTCCTGACGGAATAGGCGTGGAAATCGGATTAAAAATTCTCGGAAATAAAGTAAGAAGAATTGCCGGAATTGAATTCGGAAGAAAGTTAATAGACAAATTTGCAGGCAAACCCGTTGCTTTTGTAGGTGCAAAGCCTGAAATTATTACAAAAGCCGTTGAAAATATTAAAAAAGAAGTTCCGAATCTCAATGCGGTTTACGTTCAGGACGGTTATTTCCAAGACGACGACAGGGTGTTGAACGAACTCAAAGAAAAATCGCCTAAACTTGCACTCGTCGCATTAGGTTCTCCTAAACAGGAAATATTTATATCAAAAGCAAAAGAATTACTTCCCGAAACCGTATTCATCGGACTTGGCGGAAGTTTCGACGTATGGTCGGGTGTTGTAGAAAGAGCGCCCGAAATTTATCAAAAAATGGGACTGGAATGGCTTTACCGCACGGTAAAAGAGCCTCAAAGATTCAAAAGAATCTTTCCTACCTTGCCGTTATTTGTTTTAAAAGTTTTGAAAGAAAGAGTTACGGGAGTTTATTAAATGTTAGAAAATACAGAAATAAAAAAAATCGAAGAGCTTTGCAAAGAAACAAGACAAAACATTGTCAAAATGGTTCATAACGCTCAGTCAGGTCATATTGGCGGCGCACTTTCATCAACCGAAGTAATGACAGTGCTTTTCCACAAATGCATGAAAACCGCTCCTAAGTGCAAAAAAGATAAAAATTACGAAAAACGTGACCGATTCGTTCTTTCAAAAGGTCACGCATCTTCAGTGTACTATTCTGTACTTTCACAACTAGGTTATTTTCCTAAAGAAGAATTAATGACATTCCGCCTTTTCGGTTCAAGATTGCAAGGTCACCCTGCACCTTTCTGTCCGGGAGTTGAAGCAGCAACAGGTTCGCTCGGACAAGGACTTTCCATCGGCTGCGGAATTGCGCTTGCGCTGAAACTCGACAAAAATCCCGCACATGTTTTTGTTCTTCTGGGTGACGGAGAATTGCAGGAAGGAAGCGTTTGGGAAGCATTTATGCAGGCTCCTGTACGCAAACTCGACAACCTTGTCGCAATAATCGACAGAAACCGACTCCAAATCGACGGATGTACAGAAGATATTAAATCACTTGACCCGCTTGATGAAAAACTTAAAGCTTTCAATTGGAATGTAATCGAAATTGACGGACACGATATCAACGCGGTTTACGACGCAATTGAAACCGCAAAAGCTTCCGATAAACCAACCGCGATTATTGCAAATACAATTAAAGGCAAAGGCGTAAGCTTTATGGAAAATAACGCAGGCTGGCACGGCAAAGCAACAAATAACGAAGACTTTGAAAAAGCTATGAAAGAGTTGCAGTAATGATTTTTGACAAAATTGAAAATTTAAAAAATTATAATCTTGTTTCAGAAAAAGTTTTGGAATTTCTGACAAATTTAGATGAAAAAACTCCGCTCGGACGTGTTGAAATTGAAGGAAAAACTTACGCAAACATTGAAGAATACAATACAAAATCTCACGAAAATTGTTTCTTTGAGGCTCACAAAAAATATATTGATATCCAAATTCTTCTAAAAGGCAGAGAAAGATTGGATTTCCGAAATATTAACAGACTTACGGTAAAAGACGAATATAATCCCGAAAAAGATATCGTATTTTATTCCGACAAAGAAACGGAAGGCTCTATATTCCTTCAAAACGGTAATTTTGCAATGTTATTCCCGCAAGACGCTCACAGACCTCAAATGAACGCGTCACCTGAAGTCTGTGATTTTGTAAAAAAAGTTGTCGTTAAAATCGCAATTGATTAATTCATAAAACGATTTTTGAAATTATTGATACTTTCACCGTTTATCATATCAATTCCCGGACCGACATATTTGTGCATGATTACTTTTTCAACAAATGTGTCGATAGGCTTAATCAGCAAGCCAAGGGCAACAAATCCGCCGAGAGTTTTTGCCATTTTAATTTTGAAAATCTTATTTTCTTCGTATTTTGTCAAAGTATCCTTAACCGCATGGAACAATGAATCTGCCGAATATTTAGGATCATTTTCATAAGTTTTTTTGAGGTTTTCAAACTGTTTAAAAAGTTTTTTACTCATATTTTGCGGCTTTTTCCCGTCAATCAATTCCTGACGCATTTGGAACATATCATCAATTCGTTTTTCAATGAAGTCGTGAAGTTTTGCGCGTCTGTCTTTACCCATAGCCTCAGGGTGTCTGTGACCGAACAATAGATTTACAAGCATTTTAACAGGATTTTTATATTCATGTTTTCTGGTTGTTTCGTCAATAGTATGGTCGAGCGCTTTTCTATATGCCTTTTTATAACCATCAATATCATTTTGATATTCTCTTAAACTTGTTTGAGTCATATTATTAATATGGTCTCTGACAACCTCTTCTTTAGATTGGAGAGAAAGCCCGTCTTTAGTATTTCTTGCAAGAATTGAAGCCGTTTTTTGTCCGACATGCACTGTAGCAATAGGGAAAATTACGCTTGCAAACGCCTGAAACATTGCCTGTTTCACACCGCGTTTGGTACTCGGGTCGTAATCTGCTTTATTATTTCTGTATTTGTCATAAATATCCGCACCAAAATACATTAATGCGGGAACCCACATTGCCATACCTGCTTTCGGCGCAATATCCGCAATAGCCGCACCGATGTCGTTCGTAAATGCCATACCTCTTATAGGCCATTCCATAAGCGGGTCTGAATATTTGCGACGTTTTGATTCACCTTTAGATTTTTCAAATTCTGTTGGTGACGTTTGATTCTTTTTATTTTTAACCAATAAACCGTTGTCCGTAAAATTAATCGGGGCAATTCTTGTCAAATCTTTTTCTCCTACCTTCTATCTTGTCCGCCGCCTCACGGCATGGGACGCTCTACTATTATAAAACAAGTAAAAAAATTTTTTGCTATTATTTTAGTAAATTATTGTAAAATTTTATGATATCATCTGAATATGATAAACACGGTAATTTTTGACCTTGACGGAACACTTCTTAATACGCTTGAAGACTTGAAAGACAGTACAAATTTTGCACTGGAAAAATTCGGCTATCCGTCGAGAAACATCGAAGAAGTTCGTAAATTTGTCGGAAACGGCGTCAGAAAATTGATAGAACGTGCAATTCCGAACGGAAAAGAAAATCCTGATTGCGAATCATGTCTCAAAGTTTTCAAAGAACATTACAAAAAAAATATGTACAACAAAACCGCGCCTTACAAAGGCATTCTTGAACTTTTGAAAGAACTGAAATCAAGAGGAATCAAAACTGCCGTTGTCTCTAACAAATTTGACCTTGCAGTAAAAGAGTTATGCAAAAGATACTTTGACGGCCTGATTGAAATAGCCATCGGAGAATCAGAAAATGTCCGCAAAAAACCTGCACCTGACAGCGTTTTAAAGGCAATTCAAGAATTAAAATCCGAAAGAAAAAGCTGTATATATATCGGAGATTCTGATGTAGATGTTCAAACTGCAAAAAACAGCGGGTTAAAATGTATAGGCGTAACCTGGGGGTTTCGCGACCGTGAACTCCTTGAAAGCGAAGGTGCTGATTTTATAGTAAACCACCCGTCAGAAATTGTGGAGATAATTACACATTTAATATAAAATACTTGTAATTAAAATTTTTAAGAATAAAATAAAAGATAGAAATTTAAAGCAAGGACTCCGCTTTTTCGACTAAGTGTCGAAAAAGATGGAGGGTGGTAGCGCCTTAAGCCTTATGAATTCTATAATAATCGAAATTTAAAATCGGAATGTAGCGCAGCTTGGTAGCGCACCGTGTTCGGGTCGCGGGGGTCGCAGGTTCAAATCCTGTCATTCCGATTTTTTATGCTTTTATTAAATTTTTTTAATATTTTGGCAATATTTATAAATTATTATTTTTATATATATTATATAAGGGGAAACACAAGGATTTATCATGGAAAGCAACAAGATTTCGTTTAATGACATCAGAATTCAACAAGCTGACTTAACTCCGCAAAAGAAAGTTAATTTTACGGCAAAACCTGACTTGACACAAAAAGATGATACCGTCGAAATCAACGGCGAAGTTAAAACCGATAAGAAAAAGAAAAAACTTTCTACCGATAAAAAAGTCCTCATGGCACTCGGAGGAATTACCGTTGCAGGTTTAATCACAGGCGCAATTGCGTTAAGAAAAGGAAGATTTCGCCCTGCAGCAGGAATATTTAGCAAACCTGTTCCGTTTTCGCATGAACCGTTCCTTACAAAAGTGCCAACCACTCAGGAACTCGATGCAAAAGTTGCAGAAAAAATTAAAGACGTAAAACTCAATTACGGATTTGACGAAAATATAACTGACTTTGTCAGTATTAAAAAAGCTTTAAAAGATATTTATCCGGAAGCTGGAGATTGGTCATTAGAACCTATCGCAAGCAAAGCCGAGCAAAACGCCGACGTACGCCATGTATTACGTACACTTACAGGTAAAAACTTTAAAACGTGGTCAAATCAATCGAAAGAAGCAGTAAATAAATTCTGGGATGTAGAAGCCATCATTAACGGAATAAAGGGACCTATTGACAGAAACGATTTCGATAATGCAATAAAACTTCTTTCTCTCGATAAATGGCAATGGAACACCGCATATACTCTTCGCAATAACATACATAGACTTAAAGATGTGAACCATCTGCAGGTTTTGTCAGAAGTTCTTAAAAAATCATATAATGATAATATAGTGTTTGACATAGGTGATTTTACCGCAAAAAAAGATTTCAAACTTGATGATTTGCTGGAACTCCTTTCAACAATAAAAAAAGGTACGCTTAGCGATAAATACGGATATTTGAGAACTTATGAATTAGGCGATTTAATAAAAGAGGAAAAAGTCGACATTAAATCCGTGACTAAATTCCTCAAATCTCTCAATAACGACACGATTGAACATGTGAAAATACCGTCAATCAAGGAGATTTATTTATCAGGCGAAATCACGCCGAAAGCGGCTTCGAAAAAACTCAACGGAATTCCGAAAGAAACTCTTGAGAAAATGACAGGAGACTTTGACGCGGCAAATTATTTAAGGTTTGAAGAATTCATCAACAAAAAGAATATCAACGAACTAACTCTTGCCGAGAAAAAGAATTTGATGGACAAACTCATCAAAAACAATTCACGTTCATTCAACAACGGACTCTCGGATGACAGCGGGCTGTTCAAACTTGTTCCGAATAATCAAAAACAATACTGCGCACTCCTTGAAAAACTTGCAAAATCAATCGGTATCAGTACGAAAAAATTAACCGCCGCAGAACTTCAAACATTCGAAAACGGTCTGCAAGACCTTAATAAACATATCGGAAATATTGACTTTAACAAAGTTGAACTGAAACTTAATATGTCACGTCAGGATTTCACGAAAAAAGCGCAAAATATAATGTCGAACCTTGACGATAACGAAAAACGCCGCGTAATGGATTACTTCGGCTTTGAAATTAATAACAACAAACTCAAAGGTTATCCGATAAATCTCAACAACGGTGAAAAACTCGCCGAAATCGCCGACAACAAAACAAAAGCTGTTATCGAAAGACTGCGGCCTGTTGTTGTTGAATTCTCAGAAAAGAACCCTGTTACCGTTGTAAACGGTAACAAAGCTTTCGAGAAAGCTTTGAACGAAGTTCTTGTAGGCTTGCCTGAACTTCGTCCGATGATTGGTAAACCGCAGCACGCAACTCACGCTTACACTCTTGATTTGCATACATTAAAAGTATTGCAGGGAGTTACTGCGAACCCTAAATTCGCAACACTTTCAAAAGAAGATAAGAAAATCGTTTCCATTGCATCGTTACTGCATGACGTTACGAAAACCGAAGGTCTCAGAGACCCGCTTCACCCGATGGAATCAGCATTCGATGCGTATTACATAATTCAAAAAATGAACTTGCGCGAAGACCAGCAGTTGAAGGTTTATGAACTCATCAAATCTCACAACTGGCTCGACAGGCTGAACAATCCGAAAAATACGCCTGAAGTAATTGAAAGAATTGCGCAGGACGTAGCCTTCGACGCACGCCACACAAATACGTTTGAACTGGCAAAAATTCTCTGTGAAGCGGATTTGAAAGCAGTAAGGAGTGATTCATCCTTCTTTAACAAACATAAAGCAACTTTGCAAACAATGAGTGACAAAGTAGACGGCTATTTGAGACGTATTCACGAAACTCAGATTACACTCCCGCAAACCAGAATGCCAAAAGCTTCGCAATTGACGGGCGTCGAAACAAAATCCGCCAACGGAATCACAAATAAAGTTATCTATATGGACAGAGCGCCGCAGGATTTGAGCACACTCGGATTTGATAAAGGCACCACAAAAGATAACTGGCGCGGACTCGTTCACGCTCTGGATAACGAAGAACAAATGCAAAAGTTCAACACATTCTCCGTAATCGACACCGAAGCGCTGTTGAGTACCTCTTATATGGATGCAAAAAATTACAGAGTATTCAGAAAACAAGGCTTTGTGCTTGATGTAGACTTCAACGATATCCACGCGGGCTACTACAGAGACTTCGGAACAGGTTATGCAAAAGACATTGAACTTCTGAAATCGGATTATCTCTTTAAAGGTCAACGTGCCGCTGTCAATGACAAAAACGCCTGGACAGGCGACCGAAGAGAATACCGTGATTACATCCCTAATTTAGTCAAACAAAAAATGGGTATAAACAACGAACAATACGTAGAACTTATGGAAAAAATCCAGTCCTGCAAATCAATTACGGATATTGAAAAAATCGACAAACGATTCGCCGACAGCTTACAGGAAATCTTTGCCAATATGGACGCAGGCAGACGTAACGGCGGACGCCAGTACAACGAAATGCTCGTAACCCGTCCGAAAATTCAGGCAGTATTCGCGTATGACAAAGATTACAACAAAATACCCGAATTCCTCAGAAAATACGCAGCCGATAACGATTTGCCGATAATTATTTTCGGTAAATAATTGTTTGTGCTAAACTGTAAATATGTTTACAGGGATTGTAGAAGAAATCGGAATAGTCAAAGGGTTTACAAAAAAAAGCCACGGCGCAAACATCGTTGTTCAGTGCAATAATGTTTTGGAAAATACCAAAATCGGTGACAGCATAGCTATTAACGGCTGCTGTCAGACCGTTGTGGCAATGGACAACAACAGTTTCACTGCAAACGTAAGCGACGAAACTTTACGCATTTCCACACTCGGAGATTTTCAACAGGGTGCAAAAGTTAACCTTGAACGCGCACTTACGCCGACTTCAAGAATGGGCGGTCACATCGTTCAGGGACACGTTGACTGCAAAGGAAGATTTTTGCGTTTTGAAAAACTTACGAATTTTTACAATTTAACCTTCGAAATCCCGCACGAAGAAAGCATTTACGTTGTTTACAAGGGTTCAATCACTATTAACGGAGTAAGCCTCACTGTTGCCGAAATTAACGAAAATGTTTTCAAAGTTGCAGTAATTCCGCATACTTTTGAAAACACTACGCTAAACACTCTTTCGGCAGGCTATTTTGTTAACATTGAAACCGATATTTTAGGCAAATACGTTGAAAAATTTTTGTCTGCGAATCATAATAAAAACAGACTTAACGAAGACTTTTTAAAGGAGAACGGATTTTTATAATGGAAAATTTCAGATTTGACTCAATAGAAGAAGCATTGGAAGATTTTAAAGCAGGCAAACCCCTAATCGTTGCCGACGATGAAGACCGCGAAAACGAAGGTGATTTGATTTGTTCGGGACAAATGGTTACGCCTGAGATAATAAAATTTATGGCAGAAGAAGCAAAAGGGCTTGTTTGCCTCGCCATTTCAAAAGAAATTGCCGAAAAACTCGAGTTACCGCAAATGGTCGAACAAAATAACGAAGGCATGAAAACCGCATTCACGGTAAGTATTGATGCCGCAGAAAAGTATGGAGTCACAACAGGAATCTCAGCTTTTGACCGCGCAAAAACAATTGAAGTTGCGCTTGCGCCGGACGCCGTTCCTTCTGATTTACGCCGTCCGGGTCACCTTTTTCCTTGCGTTGCAAGAGAAGGCGGTGTTCTTACAAGAACAGGTCACACCGAAGCCGTCGTAGATTTAGCCAAACTCTGCGGACATATCGCAGCAGGTCCTATGTGCGAAATCATGGATGAAGACGGTCACATGATGCGCCGCGATAATTTAAGAAAATTCGCCGACAAACACGGTCTTAAATTTATCTCTGTTATGGACTTAATCGCTTACCGTCTCAAATCAGAAAAATTCGTAACCCGCGAAGCCGAAGCGGATTTGCCGACAAAATACGGTCACTTCAAGATTTACGGCTACGTAAATAATATTACGGGTCAAGAACACGTTGCACTCGTAAAAGATGACGGCAGCGACAAAACTCCTTTGATAAGAGTTCACAGCGAATGCCTTACGGGCGACATCTTCCACAGTCTCAAATGTGACTGTAACTCACAACTTCACGGCGCGTTGAGAATGATAGAAGATTACGGCAAAGGCGCTCTTGTTTACCTCAAAGGTCACGAAGGCAGAGGTATAGGAATAGTTAATAAAATCAAAGCTTACCACCTCCAGGAATGCGGGCAGGATACTGTTGAAGCAAACATTTCACTGGGTTTCAAACCTGATTTGAGAGACTACGGCGTCGGCGCACAAATAATTCTTGATTTGGGATTCAATGACTTTAACCTCATAACAAACAACCCTAAAAAAATCGTCGGACTCAAAGGTTACGGACTAAAAATCAACCAAATAGTGAAGCTGGAATCTGAAATTACATGTTACAATAAACGTTACATGGAAACTAAAAAACAAAAAATGCAACACATGTTATAATATTAACATAACCCTCCGTCACAAAATCGAAGGGGAGGAATCAGCAAATTAAGAAAGAGCGGAATTATGAAAACAATCTTTGAGGCAAAATTACTCACCGAAGAAGAATACAAAAGTTTTAAGGACTTATATAACGATTTTCGGGACAGAGCAATTGATGAGTACAAGTTTGAACTTGAACCTTTGGATTACAGAGGCTTCATAGATGCGGTAAGAAAAGAACTAATCAATTGTATAATACTTCTGGAAAACGATGTTCCGACCGCATTTTTAATTTATACAACCTCAATATCCGAAGCGGTTGAACTCAATATTATTCACTGCTACAAAATGGAAAATATTGAAGAACGCAGCCGCTATCTGCTAAAAGAATTCATGCACGAAACAAAATATGACCGCGAAGACAAAGTTGTCTGCTATCCTATGCTTGGCGCACAAAAAGACATTATTCACGAAACTGCAAAAGTCGGATTCAAATTCATCGGAATAGTGGTCTTACGATTTATGATGTTTGGAACAAATTCCAAAGAAATTTTCGGAATGTATAAACCCGATGAACTTCCTGAAGGATACTCCATTACAGATTGGAACAGGGGTTATTTCCATACAGCGGTGAAAATTGTCAACGAAGCCTTTGAAAACAGTGCAGACGCACTATTTGATCCGAGATTCAAAACCGAAGAAGGAACCGAAGACATTCTCACAAAAATTGTAGAAGATATTTATGCGGAATTTCTACCCGAAGCCACAACCGTTCTCTTATATAACGGAATGCCCGTCGGATTTTGCTTTATGAACCTTACCGGCGGACAAATTGCAAATATTCCGATTTTCGGAATCGCAAAAGAACATCAGGGCAAAGGCTTCTCAAAAATAATGCTTGCGAATTCGGTTAATAAATTAATCGAAATGTCTGACTCGGGCAAACGAAATATTACGGAAGTAAACACAACAACCGAAACAAATAACTTCCAAGCCCTGAAACTTTACCGCCACATCGGATTTAAAGAAGATTACAACTACCCTCAGGCGTATTTGAATTCTTAAACTTCTCTGGACATTCTCTAAAAAATCCGTTAATATAAATCTGTGGACAATATTAATTTACCGAAAATGATATCAAAGTTTATGAACTACCAATCACCACAGGTTAAAGGGAGTTCCGTAAACGCAAATGCAAATCAGTCCGCGCAATCTTATTCCCCGCAGCAACAGGCAGCAACTCCACAGCGTACACCTTCCGCTCCGCAGGCAAGCCCGCAAATGGGACAGATGGGCGGTTCGGATTCTGCCGCTTACATAAAAGATTTGATGAAACTTCCGAGAAATCTTAACGAATTTGTATATATGCTTCAAAGAGGTCTCACTCAAATGCAGTTTAACAGAATGTTTGAACAGGCAAATCGTCAAGCATTATCTCAGACTCAGGCTCAAATTCTTGCGCAATTGCAGGGACTTTCTACAACCGAACTGCAAGCTGCCCTAAAAAATCAGTTAAATCAAGGGCTTTCGTCATCCTTACGAAACCTTCAAATCAATGCCAACGGAATGATTAATCTTTCGGATATAGCAAATTTGATTCAAGCAAACGGTAAAGACGCCGTGACAAAACTTATTCTTAGTATGGCAAACGCGGCAAAACAAGGCGTTACGGATTTGTCGGGAATGAAAGATACAGCCAAACTTATTAACGCAAGTATTGCGCTTGCGTCTCCGGATAACCCGCAACAAACACTAAAAACTCTTATGTTATTGTATCTGCCGTGGCTTCCACTCGCAGAAGGAACAGGCTTTGACATAGAAATAGAAGCAGGAAAAAACGGAGAAGAAAATGACAGTATACTTATTGTGACTATTTCAACTTTAAATTACGGAAACGTTGTGGCGACGCTTATTTTGGAATCTTCCAACTCTGTTCACGTCAACATCGAATGTTCGGAAAAATTTCCAAAAGACGAACTTTTGTTAAGGATTGAGAGTGATGAAAAACATTACTCAATGCAATCTGTGGTTTCTTTTGAGACAAAAACCACGCCGCTCGAACGTCCTGAGGGCGAACGAACCAAGGCGAAAATAAATATGTCGCATACAAATGAAATAAACCCGTATTTACTCTTGATGGCACATACAATAATTCGCCACACCATTATAATTGACAGTGCTTGAGGCACGACATTACATTGGAACGATATTTTTATTGCCGCTTAACGACGCGTTATAGGC
>CAOJDT010000045.1 GCA_948433295.1 uncultured bacterium | reverse complement strand
CTTCATTCTTGTTTCCGCAACCTGTCTTCTGTGCTTTTGAATAAGCGCAGGCATTGTCATAGCCGCGACAATACCGATTATACCTAAGGTTATCAAAACTTCAGCCAAAGTAAATCCATAATTTATACTTATTTTCATTTTCATATACTTTATGTCCTATATTTATATTCTAATATATCGATTTAAATTTGTCAATGGTTTAGAATAAACAAATGGACAAAAGTGATTTATTAAAATTAGGGTATAAAATAAAATACGAACGCAATAAACGCAAAATCTCTCAACTTGAACTTTCAGGTAAAACAGGATTGACAACCCGCTCTTTAAGCCGTATTGAGTGCGGAACAAACGACCCAAAGTATTCTACACTGGTAAAAATTGCCGAAGCGCTCGAAATTGACTTGCAGGAACTTTTCAATTTTCATCTGTAATCATTAATCATTCAATTTGTCGCTCTAAGGCTAAAAAAAGATACTTCGCTATCGCTCAGATGACGTGGGCTTAGTACAATTTCTATATAAGTACTAAAAAAACCGCCGCGTTTCCGCAGCGGTTTTTATGTATTATTTAGTGTTTACGCGTTAACTAACTCTTTACTTCTTTCTAATTGAAGCGTGCAAGTCGTTACGTCACATACACAAGATGGTCCGAAATATTGGATTGCGCCAGGGAATAAATATCTGTCATTCATTGCCCATTCTTCTCTGTGTTGTTCTAATTGTTTAAACACAGGTCCGTCCAATTTAACGAGGGCTTTTTGAATAACCGGTTTCATTTCACCGTGACGTTTTTCCATATTCATCATCATTGTAAGAGGGATTCCGCCCGCAATCCATTCTGATGCAGGGGAAGTCAGGTTTCTTACTGATGACAAATATCCTGTCAAACCGAAGTTAATCAAGCCGAATGCGTTGAAACCTAATGAGTAGCAGTAATCTGCATCAAAGTTTGAAGGGAATGCGCATCTGCCTTCATAACCGAAGAAGTGTGATTGTGCAGAGAATTTGCCGTTGTAGCTTCCGTTAGCTTTAAGTTCACTCAATCTTGCAGAAATCATTTCGATTAACAATTTTTCTGTTTCAATTTTTGAAACCTGAACGTTACCGTGAGGGTCGCGGTCAGCAAGCAATTGTTCTTTAATCAATGCAGGAAGTGAATTATAAACTTTTGCGTTAGAAGCTTCCAATCTGCTTTCTACGATTGAGAATTTTTCTTTTACGCTTGAAGCATTAACGAAAGAAGAATCTTTTTCGAGAACAGCCATAATATCATTCAAGTTAGAAATCATAGATTTCATTTCAGGAATGAATTCAATCAAACCTTCAGGAACAACTGCAATACCAAAGTTTTTGCCGATTTCAGCACGTCTTACGATGATATCTGTCATATAACCGATAATACTATCGAGAGACATTTTCTTTTCTTCAACTTCTTCAGAAATCAAAGTGATATTCGGTTGAGTTTGAAGAGCTGCTTCGAGAGCAACGTGAGAAGCACTTCTGCCCATAATTTTAATAAAGTGCCAGTATTTTTTAGCAGAATTAGCGTCACGTTGAATATTTCCGATTAATTCACCGTAAGTTTTTGTAGCGGTATCGAAACCGAAAGAAATTTCGATTTGTTCGTTTTTCAAGTCGCCGTCGATAGTTTTCGGACATCCGATAACCTGGATACCTGTGTTATTTTTAACAAACCATTCAGCAAGAAGCGCTGCGTTTGTATTTGAATCGTCACCACCGATGATTACAACGGCAGAAATTCCGAGTTTTTTGCAAACTTCGAGTGATTTTTTAAATTGTTCTTCGGTTTCCAATTTTGTTCTGCCGGAACCGATAATATCAAAACCGCCTGTATTTCTGTATTGGTCAATAAATTCATCTGTAAATTCAACATATTTTCCGTCGATGATACCTGAAGGACCGCCGAGGAATCCGTATAATTTATTAGAAGAATTAGCTTGTTTCAAAGCGTCATACAAACCTGCGATAACGTTGTGTCCGCCCGGAGCTTGTCCGCCTGAAAGGATTACGCCGACATTTTTAACTTCTGATGAAGAAGATGATGATGCATTTTTAAAAGTAACGACAGGTTTGCCGTAAGTATTTTTGAATAAATCTTGAATTTGTTCCTGATCTCTAACTGATTGAGTCGCAGAACCTTCAACCATTTCCAATGAATTGATGCCATTTTGAAGACATTGCGGAAGTTTAGGTTGATACTTTAATCTTTCGATTTGCAAAGGTGAAAGTGTTTTCATATAGTCTCTTCCTTTTCTTAAGTAATACGTTTACGTCAACATGATAGCATAAATATTTTTACATGGTTAAAAATAGACAAAACGGAATTATTATTATAAAATAGTTCATAAAGGGTAAGCTCCTGCTTGCCACCGCCGTCACAGACTTGTTAAGGAGACTTTAAACGGAAAGGTGGTGATGAAATGCAATTTAGCGTAAGCGAAAAAGCGCTACTTCTTATCTTAATGATAATTATAGCGCTCATGATTGCAAAATAGGGAGTTAAGAAAGACCTTAAGAGAGTGAGACCTCTTAGGGTCTTTTCCCTATATAAAATATTATTTACGATATTCTATATTTTGTCAAGTGTACGGATTTATAACGAAATCATGCATCGGCGCGCTCTCTTGTTCGTTCGCGTTTAACGGGTCTGCGGATTTTCTTTTCGCAAGCTTTGCATGCTCCAAAGCAAACTCCTCCATTTCCTCCCGAGTAAATTGGATTATTCGGAGTGGCGACGGAGTAACGTCCGAGCGCCACTTAACGGGCTGGGTTCGCTATCGCTCACACGGCGCCCTACCGAAAATCCAATTCCCTCGCCATCAACGGCACCGTTCGCAATTAAAGCGAAAAACGTCGTTTCCGCTTATAATTGCTCAACTGTCGAAATACTTCGTATTTCTTCTGCCTCGGCTCGGAAATATTAATTTTTTGTTTATTTTTTAAGGTTTTCTTGAAAACAATGTTATAAATAATAATGTAAAAAGAATTTATCTGGTAAAGGAGAAATAAATTATGGCAAAAACAATTGGTATCGACTTAGGTACAACGAACTCCGTTGTAGCTGTCATGGAAGGTGGTAAACCGACCGTTATTGCCAACGCTGAAGGCTCAAGAACAACCCCTTCAATTGTTGGTTTTTCTAAAACAGGCGAAAGACTCGTTGGTCAATTAGCTAAACGTCAGGCTATCTTAAACCCTGATAAAACTATCGCTTCTATCAAAAGACACATGGGTGACGACTATAAAGTAAATATCGACGGAAAAGATTACACTCCGCAAGAAATCTCAGCTATGATTCTTAGAAAACTCGCTGATGACGCAAGTTCTTATCTGGGAGAAAAAGTTACTTCTGCGGTAATTACTGTTCCTGCATACTTTAACGATGCTCAAAGACAAGCTACCAAAGACGCAGGTAAAATCGCAGGATTGGACGTTCTCCGTATCGTTAACGAACCTACAGCCGCAGCTCTTGCTTACGGTCTTGAAAAAGATAAACCTGAAAAAGTTCTCGTATTCGACTTAGGCGGCGGTACTTTCGATGTATCTATCCTCGAAATCGGCGACGGCGTTCACGAAGTTCTTTCAACTTCAGGTGACACTCACCTCGGTGGTGACGACTTTGACCAAAAAGTTATGGATTGGATTTGCGAAGAATTCAAAAAACAAGAAGGTATTGACCTCCGTAACGACAAACAAGCTATGCAGCGTGTTAAAGAAGCCGCTGAAAAAGCTAAATGCGAATTATCTTCTGTTATGGAAACAAATATCAACCTTCCGTTCATCACAGCAGACGCTAACGGTCCTAAACACTTAGACCTTAACTTAACAAGAGCTAAATTTGAAGACCTTAGCCGCGACTTGCTGAACAGATGCAAAACTCCTGTTGAAACAGCGTTAAAAGATGCAGGTATCTCTAAAAATGAAATCGATGAAGTTGTACTCGTCGGCGGTTCTTCAAGAATCCCTGCAGTTCAACAACTCGTAAAAGAATATACAGGCAAAGAACCTAACCAATCAGTTAACCCTGATGAAGTAGTTGCAGTTGGTGCTGCAGTTCAAGCAGGCGTTCTTGCAGGCGAAGTTAAAGACATCGTTCTCTTAGACGTAACTCCGTTGACTCTCGGTATTGAAACTCTCGGCGGCGTTATGACTCCGCTTGTTCCAAGAAACACTACAATTCCTGTTTCTAAATCACAAGTTTTCTCTACCGCAGAAAACAATCAAACAGCCGTAGACATCCACGTTCTTCAAGGTGAAAGACCAATGGCAAGCGATAACAAATCATTAGGTATGTTCAGACTTGACGGAATTCCGCCTGCAATGAGAGGTTTGCCGCAAATCGAAGTTACATTCGACATCGACGCTAACGGTATCGTAAATGTTTCTGCGAAAGATAAAGCTACTAACAAAGAACAAAAAATTACCATCACAAACGGTTCTAATCTTTCTGAAGAAGATATCGACAAAATGGTTAAAGAAGCAGAAGCTAACGCTCAAGAAGACAAAAAGAAAAAAGAAGAAGCTGAAATCAAAAATAACGCAACCAGCTTAATCGGCTCTGCAGACAGAATCGTAAAAGATTTTGAAGGCAAAATCGATTCTGCTGATAAAGCTAAACTTGATGAACAAAAAGAAGCTCTTCAAAAAGCATTGGATGAAAACAAATCTACAGATGAATTGAAAAAATTATCTGAAGAATTGCAACAAACAATGTTCAGTATTTCACAAAAAGCTTACGAAGCTGTTCAAAAAGAAGAACAAGCAACAGCGTCAAGCGAAAACGCATCTTCAACAGAAGACCAAAAAGACGATGACGTAATCGACGCCGAATACACAAAAGAATAGCGCGAGTGAGCTGAGGGCAAGTACTCCGTTGAACCGATTAAGTATCTACAAAATGGAGGGGAGAAGCCGTAGACCCGTTATACGCGAGCCAGTAAGACGCGCAAAAAATGTGCAACAAGCATAAACTAAAAATACCGCCTGTTTTCAGGCGGTATTTTTATATTTATTTTGGAAGATTTTTCCAATAATCTTTATCGGTTAACGCTCTGTATGTACATCCGATTCCATTATTCTTATCTGTAGAAACTCTAGAACAATATTCATCACCAAATCTCGTTCCGCTTGCGCCCATAGGTAAAAGTTTTCCATTGCTCATTAATTGAAATGTAAATAAATCATGTCCCCATTTATTAGGTTTTTTTTCGATACCGTTTACATCAACCGATATGAATCTGTTTTTATCTTGTAGGTCACCAGGATTTTCTATAAGTATAAGGGCACCGTCTTTTAGTACAAATTGTCCGTCATCTAAATAAACTAATTTAATAAAAGTACTATTATTATAAGTTTTGTATATACGTGACATACCGTCCTTTTCTTCTCCCTCAGAAAGCGGCATGCACTTTGTAATATACGAAAAACCACACTCGTAAAGAATCTCAAAATAAGGTTTTATTAATGCATATAAAGAATTTGCATGAAGCTGAGCACCTGTGTTAACAGGAATTAATGGTTCTCCATGTTCAGCTTGATACATTTGTAAAGCTTTTTGAATAACAGAATAATTTTTATGTAGAGCAGCCTCCAGTTGTTTGTTCTTCGTATTATTTATTACAGATGGAATAGTCATAGCTGCTACTATTCCGATTATACCAAGGGTGATTAATACCTCAGCAAGAGTAAATGCTCTTTTAACAGTGTTTACCTTAGAGGGATTCTGCCCCCCCCCCCGAAAATGCAGTCATATCAACGTTTTTCATCTTTTACCTCCAATTTTATATAATTATTATAAATTATTTTCACATATTTTTCAAGTATCAACAGGAATTAAAAAAGGCGGACTAAAAAGTCCGCCTCAAAGTTTTTAAATATTTGCCAATTTTAAATAATAATCGTTTGCTCTTTCAAATTTGTGAGCCGCATTAAACAATCTGCTTTCCTGCAATTGCGGAGCAAGGATTTGCAAGCCGATTGGCATACCGTCCTTGTCGAATCCTGCAGGAACGCTCATACCAGGAATTCCCGCAAGGTTTGCAGAGATTGTTGCAATATCCGTCAAATACATTGCAAGAGGGTCGGAAGCTTTTGCACCGAGTTCAAATGCCGTATTCGGGCAGGTTGGAGAAATCAAGATATCAACTTTTTTGAACGCTTCAACAAAATCTTGAGTTACAAGTGCTCTCATTTGCTGTGCTTTTTTATAATAAGCATCGTAATATCCTGATGATAAAGCATAAGTACCGAGCATTATACGGCGTTTAACTTCAGGACCGAAACCTTCTGCACGGGTTTTGGTATACATTTCCATAAGATTTTTAGCCTCAGGTGTTCTGTAACCGTATTTTACACCGTCAAATCTTGCAAGGTTTGATGAACATTCAGCAGTTGCTAAGATATAATAGATTCCGATTGAGTGTTTAAGGTTCGGAAGCGAAATTTCTACAATTTCAGCGCCAAGTTTTTTGTAATCATCAATCGCTCTTTGCATAGCCGCAGAAACATCATCTGACAGACCTTCAGTCATAAGTTCTTTAATAACGCCGACTTTCAAACCTTTAATATCATCATTCAAATGAGCAGCATAATGTTCAACAGGAAGATTCAAAGAAGTAGAATCTTTAGGGTCATGTCCTGAGATAACTTCGAGTAAGTTTGCAGCATCTTCAACTGTTCTTGCAAACGGACCTATTTGGTCTAGGGAAGAAGCAAACGCTATTAAACCATATCTGGAAACTTTTCCGTAAGTAGGTTTCATACCGACAATACCGCAAAAAGATGCAGGAAGACGGATTGAACCGCCTGTATCCGAACCTAAAGCCAAAGTTGCTTCACAAGAAGAAACAGCAGCGGCAGAACCGCCTGAAGAACCACCCGGAACTTTTTTCAAATCCCAAGGATTATGAACTTTTTTGAAAGCTGAGTTTTCGTTTGAAGAACCCATCGCAAACTCGTCAAGATTTGCTTTTCCGACAATAGGAACGAGGTTACCGAGAAGTTTTTCGGTAACAGTTGCGTTAAAAGGCGATACAAAATTTTCAAGGATTTTACTTGAAGCTGTTGTTTTAGAACCAATAAGATTCATATTATCTTTCAATGCAAGCGGAACGCCTGCAAGAAGAGGCAACTCTTCACCTTTAGCAATTTTTTCGTCAACTTTTTTTGCTGTTTCAAGCGCGGTATCTTTTGTTAAAGAATTGAACGCTCCGAGTTTTTCATCAAGTTCGTTGATTCTTTCAAAAGCCGCGTTAGTCAATTCTACTGCGGAAATTTCTTTATTTTTTAAGGCTTTGCTCTGTTCGGCAGCCGATTTTTTCAAAAGCTCGTTCATATTATCTCCTTAAGCTAGTCTCATGAACCAGTTTAGAATAAACATGGTTTAATGGCAATACTTACCGTTTCATAGACTTACTGATTTGCGAGTGAATTTTGTTGGCTTTATATAAGTATTCGGTAAGGATTTCGTAGTTGTGAACGGTTTCGCGGTAAGGCGCCCTGATTTTCATCAACTCATCAACATTTTTATTTATGCTTGCAAGAGATTCCAGAGAATCGCTCATCTGCACAAGCGAATTAATTTTTTTAGAAACTTTCGCCAGAATATATCTTTTCACAAAAACTATAGCCTTATCTATTAATGGGAAATTTCTGGAGTGCACGGAAGGTTTTTGAGGCGGCACGGAAACTTTTCCCTCCAGAATTTTTGAATCAAACTCATTTAGTCTGTGTGGATTTGCCGTAAGATTCGACAGTGCATCAATTTGATTATTTATAGATTTAACGGCTTCGATATTTGTTAAAGAGCCGAAGTTCTTGTTATTCATACCCATTACAATTAACAGTAAAACATAAACAAAAAATTTTTTGCATAAATTTTAGTGATTTCGGGCATAAATACTATAATAATATGAGCAAATTTTGGTATTTTACTTATAATATAAACATATGTACGATTTTGAACCTGAAAACGAAGACAAAGAATTAAAAAAAGTCGGACTGGAAATGATGTTTATGACCGACGAAAAATGCGCGAGCGACAAAGGCATTACAGCCGTAGAACTTGCAAAACTCGTTGAGTTACCTATAGATACAGTCAAAAAAAAACTACAAATCCTAAAAGAAGAAAATATCGTTCACGTAAAAGGGATTAATCCGAAATATTGGAAGTTTGATAATTATAATTTTCAGAGAATGGACGAGGATAACGAAGTTTACAAACTTCTTTGCAGTTTTGACGATGTCGACTTTGACAGATTTTTTCAGTATTGATACAATAAATTTATGATTACAAAAATAGAACTGGACAGCCTGGCTGCAAAATTTGAAACAGAAGATTTTATAAAAGACGATCCTGTCAGGTTTCCAAACAGGTTTTCAGAGAAAAAAGATATTGAAATAGCGGGATTTATCGCGTCTCTTGTAGCGTACGGAAGACGAGATGTTTTTACAAAAAAACTCGATTCGCTTTTTGAACTTGCACAAAACGAACCGCTGAATTTTATTCTTAACTTTGAGCCTGAATTTCTCGGAGATTTCAATTATAGATTCGGAAAGCCTGAAGATTTCGCGCAAATTTTCATTATTCTCCGTGAACTTTATTCAAAGGACGGCGGGTTGGAAGAACTTTTCAAATACGGTTATGAAAACCCGCAAAAAGGAAATATGTTCACACCTGTTACGGATTATTTTTATTCACGTGCGAAAGATGCAAAACAGGGATTTTATTTTATGATTCCCGACCCGAGAAAAGGCGGAGCAATGAAGCGTATGTGTATGTATCTTCGCTGGATGGTCAGAAAAGGTCCTGTTGATTTCGGAATCTGGGATTTTATGCCCGAGTCGGATTTGTATATTCCGCTAGATGTCCACGTTGCAAGAATTTCCAGAGAAATGGGTTTATTGACACGTAACGCAAACGACTTTAAGGCTGTAATAGAATTAACGAATAACCTCAAACAGTTTGACCCGAAAGACCCTGCGAAATACGATTTTGCAATGTTCGGCTACGGTGTGAACGAAAAATAATTCAACTTACCCATAACGTCATTCTGAACTTGTTTCAGAATCTCTGTTGAGTTCCTGAAAATAATTCAAGATGACAAGTAACTTGAATTATTTTTAGTCAATTTAATATTCTATATTCACAGCGCCTTGACGGAAAATTTTCACATCATCATCGAAAACTCCGACAACCGTAGATTCCAGCCCTTTGCAAAAGCATCCGTAATCCTCAATTACCAAATCCACAAGTCCTTCCATATTCTCTTTTGCCTGTTCGTAAGTTTTTGCAGAAGGCTGATGTGAAAGGTTTGCACTGGTTGTTGCAAGAACATGATTTGGCGCAATCTCACAAATCTCTTTAAAAATTTCATTGTCAGGAACCCTTATTCCAACCGTATCCATACCTGATGTAACGTAATCAGGCGTAGTTTCGGGATTTTTTTTAACAACAAGGGTAAGTGCGCCCGGAAAGTATTTTTTCACAAGCTGCTGTCCTATTTTAGGAATAATTTGAACATAATTCAACAGGTTATAAGTCTCGTTAGACATCAAAATCAAAGGTTTTTGCGCCTCACGTTTTTTGATTTCGTAAATTTTCTTGACGGCTTTTTTCGATGATGGAAGACACCCGAGCCCCCAGACCGTATCGGTCACAAACGCAATTACTCCATCATTTTCCAGTATTTTTTTTATTTCTTCTTTATTTTTTAACATTCTATAAATCTCCGATTGAGATCCTGAAACAAGTTCAGGATGACATTAATTATATTATACTATTATACAAATCAACAAACTCCGGATTGGTTTCTTTTATTAAATTTTCTTTCCAATTCCTGTGCCAATTTTTTAGTTGCTTTTCTCTTTTTATTGCAACTTCAATATCATTACAAATTTCATAATATACCAATTTATGAGTTTTATATTTTTGAGAAAACCCTTCGACTGCTTCATTTTTATGTTCCCAAACTCTCTTTATCAAATCCGACGTAACACCTATATACAAAACCGTATTAATTTTATTTGCCATAATATATACATAATACTGATTTTCCACTAATCACCTGTCATCCTGAACTTGTTTCAGGATCTCCTTTTAATTTTTCCGAGAACCCTGCCTGCGAGTTCCTGTGCGTAATCCATTTTCATCAGAATATTCAATGGAATATAAACACCTAGGCAAAGCGCTCCTATGAGAATGATTTTTACAAGTTCAAAGACATATTTTGGCAGAATTACAAATTTGTCATAAGCAATCGCAGATAATGCGCATAAAATCAGAGTTACAACCCCTGCAACACACATTTTGAACAAATTCACGAACAAACTTTTATAATCCATTTGCATTTTTTTCGAAATAAGAACCCCTAAGACAACTGCATTGAATAAAGTTACAAGCGAAGTTGAAAGAGTGATTCCGCCAATACTCATGTGCATTATGTTTATAAAAAGAATATTTAAAAGAACTTTCAACACAATAGAAGAAAACGCGACCACAAACGGGGTTACGGAATCATTGAACGAATAATAAACCCTCGTAATCGAATCTCTGAAAACATACGGTAAAATAGAAACAGACAAAAACCATAAAGCTTCCGCAACCATAAACGTAGCATGAGAATCAAATGCACCGCGTTCAAAAACAACTCTAACACCGTCAAGCCCGACAACAATAATTCCTATGATAATCGGAATTGCGCCAAAGAAAAGTACTCCGACACCTTTATTAAAGTAATTTTTTATACCGTCATAATCCTTATCCGCAACGAGTCTCGCAAAAATCGGAAACAACGGAACAAGAAACGCAGTCACAAGAATTCCTACAGGAAATTGAAAAACTCTGTTTGCGTAACCGATTGCCGTCCACGCGCCCTCTCTTAATGCAGATGCGAAAAACATATCCACGTAAATATGAATTTGTCCGACGGTTGAACTTAAAACCGCAGGAAAAAGAAGTTCACAAATATGACGGTATTCAAGATTATTAAACACATCAAGGTTAGGTTTCAGTCTGTATCCGAGCTGTCTGATTTTCGGAAACTGCATAACCCACTGACAAACTGCGCCGATTGTCGTTGCCCAAGCCAGAACAACTCCGTTGTTGTCCTTTCCATTTGCACCCATAACCATGGCGATAATCACTAATGACATAATTATCGGCGATAAATTCGGAAGCATAAAGTATCGGTAAGTTACGAGAATACCGTAATAAATCCCGACAATTCCACCGATTATAAGAACCGGTGCCATAATTTTTAAATGTTCCGCCGCAAGCGAAATTAACTCTGCATCGCCGCCCGACGCTATTACGCCCATAATCTGAGGCGCAAAAAAGTAACACAATACAGCCAGAATCGTAAAAAAGATTATAGTTGTCGTCATAAAAGTACTGTAAAGTTTATTGACTTCCTCTGACGGTTTCTCGTTAAGGTTCGGGATTAATTTTGAAAACACTGCAACCGTCGCACTGTGAAAAGGTCCGCCGACTCCTCCCAGAAGTATAATTGCAAGCGCAGGAATTTGATAAGCATAAAAATAAGCGTCCGAAACAGTCGACGCCCCGTAGTAATTCGCGATTACCACATCCCTTACAAAGCCTATCAATTTTGAAAATATCGTTACTACCGCAATCAGCCAGGCTGCCTTTAACAAGCCAGAACCCTTATCATCACCAGATGTCGTCTTTGTCATCTTTTTTCACCAATTCCACATAAAGTCTCAGCCCTTTTTTGAATGCGCTGTCCGCAAAATCCGGAGAACTAAAAACTATTGTATTCTTTCCTTTTTTAATATATTTTGAAATATCAATTTCCGTAAACCTGTTGGCTCCCAAAAGTGCAGGCGGGAGGTCAAAAGTATGAATTTCGCCGTTAATTTCCGCCATAAGTTTTGTCACCATAAATTTGTTATCAACAATGATTTTTGCTTTTTTATCGTGTGCATAAAAATACTGAACCGCACTAAGCTGGCTTGCATCACAAGAAATAATTACGGGTTTTGTTCCGAGAGAAATTCCAGTATAATAATGCTGCAAAATCTTGTCATAAGAAAGGTGCATTTCATTACCCATAAATCCCGCACCGTATTGGCTCATGCCGACACCGTGCCCGAAGCCGCCGCCAAAAGCTTTAACTGAAATAAGATTTCCACTCTCATCTTTTGTATTTTCAAAGACAAGATTCGCACTCGGAAGAGATTTACCATCTTTGGTAAGCAGACGACGGATGACCAATTCTTTAGAAACTTTGTAAGTTTGAGAATTTGTAACGATTTCCATATCAATAATTTTACCGGAATTTCCACGTCGTAGCACTCTCAGCTCAATAATATCATCCAGTATATCGCCTTTTTTAAAGGCAGGGGTGACAAAACCGGTTGCAGATTGTGAAGGAAGGTTTATTTCTAAATTTTTTTTGAGTTCATCAGCATTCCATTCACGCGTCCATCGAAAATAAGGAGAACGCATATCGTAAGCAGTAGGTTTTGATTTGTAATATTCAGCGGCTGCCTCATCTGTATTCAATGGCGATTGCGAAAGAATATCAGGTCGGGCTTTGAGATAAGGTTTTTCTTTTGACGGAAACTCTTTTGTAGTCGGGTCTGCAAAAGCATTAGAAAAACTTTCGGTATAACCGCCCGCTGTAGAAGAATATTGAGCAAGAATCAGGTTCCAGTTATACAAAGCAACAATACCTTCTGTTTCTTGAACAGCTTGAGTTGCAAGAGGTTTTTCGGTATTTGCCCCAAAATAAACCTGACTTGCCACCGAATCTACAACATCATAGTTTGGCGAAGCTTTCAGTCTCGGAGTAAGTACATAATTTCGCGCCGCAACACTCTGAGCTTTCAATGCCTCCAGCCCGAAATGTACAGGCATTTCATTTGGAACAACACCCTTTAAATAATCTTCTATACCAAGCACGTTAACCAGATTAAAATACCCTTGTTTTGCGCCCGCGATTTCAAAAATTCCGTGATAAAGCGCTTGTTTGCCAACACGTTTCAAACCCTTAACGCCAAGCAGACCTTCAGGACAAAGTATACGAATATTTCCATAAAGAGTAGAAATAAGAGTTCCATCATCTTCAAAAATTGAATATCCGCCATCAGGGTTCAATTTGATATTAATATTTTTGTTTGCGCCAAAACGCTCTACAACTCGCTCTCCGTTACAGATAAGAATTTGTGCGGTACCAAAAATGCCAATATTATTATAAACATAAATTTTAAAACTATTGTCGCTGATTCCGACACGAACCACTTCTTCTTGAGCAGTTACGGTTTCTTTTTTTAATTCTGCCTCACGCGCAATTTGCAAAGTTTGGGCAGGCACAGGATTACCGGAAAATGCGTTTGCGGGTAAATTAACAAATAAAATATTTAAACATAATAAAATACACAATCTCTTCATAAAATTATTATATGACAAAAAGAATATTATTGAATATTTTTAATCAATATGTTATAATAGTAAAAAAGGAGAATAACATGAAAACACAGACTATGAAAGGATTCCCGACAGGGGGGGGGGGGCACGGCTGAGCCGCAGCTCTACTCTGGAGCGATTTTTGACAAAACACTTTGCACAATAATTACAAAACACACGAAAAATTTGAAAGCGTTTTTGAAGACAAATGTCTTTTTGAAATTGAAAAAC
>CAOJDT010000044.1 GCA_948433295.1 uncultured bacterium | reverse complement strand
GCAGTCATATCAATGATTTTCATAACTTCCTCCATTCTAATTTACTAATTCTTTGTACATATTTAAGTATTCAACAGAACTTTTCTTCCATGAAAAATCCGCTTCCATTGCTGATTTTCTCATTGCATTAAATGTGTATTTATCTTTATAAACATTTAGTGCACAATTAACAGCCTGCATCATATCCCAACCATTATATCCCCAGAACTTGAATCCTGTAGAATCAGGCATAGGATATCCTACAACAGTATCTTCCAAACCGCCTGTCGCACGAACCACAGGCAGTGAGCCGTAACGCATTGCGATTAACTGACTCAAACCACACGGTTCAAATTTCGATGGCATTAAGAAGAAATCGCTTCCTGCATAAATAAGATTTGCCAAATCCGCACGGTAACCGATATAAGCACGAACATTCGCTGAATTATTCGAAAGCCAGATTAAAAGGTTTTCGTAATCGGAATTTCCGTTACCTAAAAATACGAAATCAGCCTCAGCGCCACGAAGAGCGTCCTGAGCTTCACGGATTAAGTCCAACCCTTTTTGCGGAACAAGTCTTGAAATAAACGCAAAAAGCGGACGATTCGGATTATATTCCAACCCAAACTCCTCACAAACTTTTTTCTTATTTTCTTCTTTATTTTTCAAAGATTTTACATCGTAATTTTTCACGATAGATTTATCTTTTTTCGGATTAAACACATCGTAATCAATACCGTTCAAGATACCACGGAGTTTATATTGAGCGCCTCTCAAGGTATAATCCATACCTTCTCCGTATTCTCCCGTGAGAATCTCTCCGGCATAATTAGGAGACACTACTGCAACCCTGTCTGAATAATTAATTGCGCCTTTCATCCAGTTAACTCTTCCGAAATGCTCAACGCCCCATTCATTATATACGATGTCTTTTCGCATATTTGCAAAATCGAGAACATCTTCAAACCAGATTCCCTGATAAGCAAGGTTATGAATTTCAAATACGGTTTTCGTATTTTGCCAGTATTCATCATATCTGTAATTACTTTTCAAATAAACCGGAATCATTGCAGTATGCCAGTCATTTGCGTGAATAATATCAGCTTTAAAATTCAGAAGTTTTGCATATTCCAACACTGCAAGAGAAAAAGCTATATAGCGTTCGTGTTCATATCTTGTATCCAGCCATTTTGGATAAACATCGCCAAAACATGTAAAATACCAGTCGTTTTGTACAAAAAAGACATTAATATTGGTATCAGGAAGTTTACACATCAAAAGTTTAAACTTATGTCCCATATTTCCGAAAGTAAGCCATAATTCAGAATTTTCAAGTTCTTTTATTCCGTATTTTTCTTTATCAATACATCCGTGAAGCGGTGTAAATATAGCAATTTCAGCTTTCTTTTCTATATATTTCGGCAAACTTCCGACAACATCGGCAAGCCCGCCTGCCTTTGAAAAAGGTGCAACTTCAGCCGCAGCAAAAAGAACTTTCATTATCCCTCACTTTCATTTTGCGTATTATCTGCATTTTCCTCAATCTTGTCTTCTAATGTTTTTTCACCACCTGTAACGTCAATACTTACCTGCTCTCGCTCTTCCGTATTGTGTGGAACAAGTGATTCCTCATCAGGATCTTCCATTGGAATATAATACGAATCATCTGTGTTAAATGTAAATGCAATTCCATATTTATTTGTGAAATATTGAGCCTGTGCAAGACATATTTGAGCGCTTTCGTCTTTCATACGGAAACGTAAGACTTTGTACATATTGTATTTAAACAACAGCAACAAATATTCGTTAGCACCGTCAGATTTTTCAAGTTGAATCAACGAATTATTGACAATACCGTAAGTTACTATATACTTACCTTGCGCAAGATTCAATTCGCTCATTATATACCATGCGGCATATAAAAGATTGGTCATACCGTTTTCGTTGGCTGTTTTGATAATCTTATAGATAATCATTGACGCTTTTTGTAAAGAATTAAGTTTTATATAGCAATACGCAATCATCAAATCGGCAAATAATTCAAATTGATATAAACCGTTGCATTTTGCGATAATTTTAGCTTCGTAAATTTCTTCGGCAAAAACATTATAATCGTGAGTACATCTTGTAAATGCTTCCAGAATATGATAAATTACCGACGAAAATTTGTCAGAATCAGATACCATCGAAGTGTCATATTGCGGAGTTCTGCCAAAAATAAAATCTTGCAAAGCAATAAAAATATCGTAAGAGTGCGGAACATTCGTCAAATCCGTACGTACAATATTTAAAAATTCCTGAACATTACCTTTCAATTGTAATACATTAACTGCAGCAACATATCCGATTGTATTCATAATAATCGATTCAAACTGCTCTGTTGAAAGATAATCAGGTTTCAACTGTTCAAGGTTCTGTTGATTAACGACATTTAATACTCTGTAACCTATATCAAGACAGTCTTCCCACGCTCCAATATTAAAGAGAATTTCAACATGAACAAGTGTCATAAGGAAGAAATAGTGATTAAAATCTGTAGCAGCAGGATCAATTGAAGCATTCGGCATCATCGAAAGTACTTTATGAGTCAATTCAAGAGCGTGCAGATAGTTTCCGCTCAACAGGCATCCCTGAATCATCTTGTTGCAAAGGTTTACTATTTTATCCAAATCCGTGGAATTTTCAAGATGCGCAAGCGTTTCTTCCGCTATTGCAAAAGTATTTTCCGGAACATAATCAAAAAGATTATTAGAAATATTTTCGTACAATTCCAGTTTATATTTATCAATATCTTCCTGCGCTTCTTCATCAGTGTTCATATCAAGGAGTTTAAGAATTTTATCCGCACAATTCAGATATGAATTGAAATCTCCGAGTGAAATATTTATCTTAGCCAGACTTTCCCACTCTTTAAATTCAGCCTGATAATCACCCATTAAGCTGTAAAGATAAGCTTTTTCAGGTGAAGGCATCGAATCAACAAAAACTTTTTCAAACAATACACCCGCAATCTCTTTCAACATATCCTGAGAGAGGGTTTCAAGAAGATTTTCGCGTAAAATATTGTAATTAGGGAAATACATACAATTATTATAGAAATAAATGTATCCCATATTAGAAAGTTGTTCAATGATTTCCTCAAGATTTTCAACCCCGAGGCTTTTAATAGTTTCCTGGTCGATTCTCGGTCCGAGAAGCACGACTTCCGCAAGAAATTTAATTGCATCCGGATAGTCCTGCAACAAATTCAAACGACGTTTCACAAGTTTATTCAAACTTGATGGGATGATAAGCGTTTTAGGGTTAATAAGATTAATCGCATCATCTGTTGCCTCAAATACTCCCGACTCAATCAAATATTGAATCGCAATATCAAGGAAAAGAATACTTCCGAAAGAATATTTTGCAATACGTTGGAAGTAGAAACTGTCCATAATATTACGATAATACTCTTTATTTTCCTCAATCATTTTTTCAAACGCAGTAGGTTTGAGCGTTATTTCAGTATAATAATCTTTTGCCAGAAGGAAGTGTATATCCTTATGCAAAGAGAAATCTTTATCATATTGAACAAGATAGCTTATATCGAGTTTATCAAATGCTTCGAAAAGATATTTCAAAACATCGTAAGAACTTGTGTCAATCTTATCAAAGTTTTCAATAAATATTAAAGTATTCGGAATCGCCTGCAACAGGGTTAAAAATATATCAAAATAGGTATATCTGGTATCTCTTGACGAATCAATATCGCGTTCCGTAAAAGTAATCAAATCCTTGATTAAACCTTCGGTATCAATGGATTTAAACATTGAAAAATCATTCTGTGAGAATAATTTCTGAGAAACAGTGTACTCAAAAATAGCCGACACCAAATCTCTGAAGAACGAATACGGAGAATATTTCATTTCATCATAACAAGTGACGGTTATAATATTCTTAAAAATATTCAAATCCGCTATTGTCGAAACAATTTTCAGCGAATACGGCACGTACAAAGGCGCTGTTCGTATCGCCATAATACCTTTCGGAAAAGCCTGAAATCTGTTTATAATATGATAAAATACATCAATATTTTCGGTTCTGATAAAGTCACAGGTAATTTCGCTGAAATTAATAGTTTCAATATCATAAATCGAATCAGGGTCGTAAGGTTTTTCCATTTTACTCAAGGCTTCGCCATCGAGTTTATCCTGTTCTACAAGAAGATTTTGGACAAAGTTCGGAACCTGAATTTCTTCGTCTTTTTCATCAAGTTCTTCGTAATTGATAATAATAAGGTTTGAAACATCAGCCTCGTAGAAGGTAACCATTTGTCCTTTTACCATTACAGAGTTCAATGGTGTAAACTTAAATTCCGAACCGATAGCATCAAACACGTTGTTATCCGCAATAACCTGAAAAGAATTCATAAGCTTTGCACGTTCGTCGGTACTCTGGTTAACCATGCTGATATTAAAGCCCGAATTAATATCATACGGGTCTTCGTTAACCGTACGTTTCATCAAAAACATATTACATCTGACAGACGCATTTTTTTTATTGGTCAGACGATAATTCATTTTCGTGACTTCGGTCAAAATCTGAATTGCAGTATTCATAGCGGTATTAGCGGAACTGTTAAACGTGTAATCCTTATAAAAACGAATCATATAAGTATTACCGATTAATTGTCTTCTGACACCTGCTTCTTTTGCAATATCAGCAATAATTTTATCGAGATTTGCTTTAAACTTGTTCAAAAGTTTTGCCGAACCGAGCAGAACTTTCATTTCGCTCATATTCGGAAATTCTATTGTAAGAGCGGTAAAGTTATCCGTGTTGGATTCGTTCAATATAACACTTTGTTCGGTACTGAACCCGCATTTTTTACATTTTTTATCGCCTGTGAGGTTAATTTTGCCACACTTATTACACTTGCCGATAATAACATAACCGCATTTTTTGCAAGTGTTGCCTTTATTAATAGTTTTACAGACTGGACAAACGACTTTCAGAACCTTTTTACAGTTCGGACAGACAATCGTCTTATCATCTATTTCTAACCCGCACTTTGGACATTCCATAACTTTAATATACCATACCCGTCATTGTGTGACAAATTGTTAAACCATTTTAATATACGGTGCCGCCTTAAAGACGGCACTCGTAAAAATATTTTTACTTATAAGAAATTCCCGCATTTTTCATACGTTGAATACATTCTTTAATTGTATCCACATCTTTTGTCAAAGCAATACGGAAATAACCTTCTCCGTAGGAACCGTAGCCGTTTCCCGGAGGAACGACAACGCCTGCTTTTTCAAGCATTTCGGTTATAAATTCTTCCGAAGACATTCCCTTAGGAGTCGGAAGCCAGAGATAGAAAGTTGCTTTTGACGGTTTAATATCCCATCCGAGTTCGCGCAAGCCTTCTTCTGCAGCATCACGACGAGCCTGATACATATTATTCAAGTCTTCGATATATTTTTTATCAACGCTGAATGCCGCTGCAGCTGCGTCCTGAATAGCTTTAAATGTACCGCTGTCTATATTGTTTTTGATAGTACCCAGAGCTTTGACTGCGTCTGCGTTACCGCAAACAAAACCGACCCTCCAGCCTGTCATATTGTAAGATTTTGAGTGAGAATAGAACTCAATCGCGACATCTTTTCCGCCCTCAACCTGCAATACGGAAGGAGCTTTGTAGCCGTCAAATGTCATCTCTGAATAAGCCATATCCGAACATAAAAGAATGTCGTATTTTTTACAAAAATCTACTGCTTTTTTATAGAATTCCAAATCCGCAACAGCGCCGGTAGGATTGTTAGGATAATTCAAGAACATAAGCTTAGATTTTTTTGCAACATCTTCCGGAATCCTGTCAAAATCAGGCAAAAATCCGTTTTCTTCCAATAAAGGCATTGCAAAAGGAGTTCCGCCAGCAAAAATTGTTGCGTTTTTATAAACGGGATAACCCGGATCAGGAATCAACGTATAATCACCTTTATCAACAAACGCAAAGAAAATATGAGCAATTGCTTCTTTTGAACCAATGTTACATAACATTTCTTTATCGGCATCGAGTTCAACCCCGAAACGATTTTTCATCCATTCGCAAGCCGCATTTCTGAATTTTGCGGTACCGTTATAAGGCGGATAATCGTGATTTGCAGGATTATCAATAGCTTTGTGCATTTCTTCCACAACAGGCGCTAACGTAGGGGTATCAGGGTCACCGATACCGAGACTTATAATATCAACACCTTTTGCTTTGGCTTCTGCAATTTTTCTGTCAATTTCCGCAAATAAGTACGGAGGAATTTTTTCTAAACGTTCTGATACTTTCATTTTCTCTCCCTATCTCTTAATATATTTCCATAACCTTAATTTTATGCTATCATGAAATATAGGGAAAAACAATGAGTATAATTACAGACGACAATAATTTACCGAAGAGAGTTGACATAAATCAAAAAAATCCGAATGTAAAAGCGGAAAAGATTGATTATGACAGAAATTTCGAAAACACTATCCGCCCGAAAAGTTTTGATACTTATATCGGTCAATCCGCTCTGAAAGAGACTTTAAAAATTACGATTGCCGCCGCAAAAAAAAGAGAGAAACCGCTTGACCACCTGCTTTTTTACGGGCCTCCCGGCCTGGGGAAAACGACTCTCGCGGGTGTAATTGCCGAACAAATGGGCGTTGAAATAAAAATAACATCAGCACCCGCGCTGGAAAGGCCCCGTGATATTATAGGAATTCTTATGTCACTCAAAGGCGGCGAAATTTTATTCATTGACGAAATTCACAGACTTAATAAAATTGCCGAAGAAATTTTATACCCTGCAATGGAAGACTTTTTCCTTGACATGACAACGGGAAAAAGTCAGACAGTAAAGACTTTGCGTGTACCGTTGCCTAAATTTACATTAATCGGTGCAACAACAAAAGCCGGAGAACTTTCCGGACCGCTGCGTGACCGTTTCGGAATAATTCACAGACTTGAATTTTACACCGACGAAGAACTTGCCGAAGTAATCAAACGTACGGCAGGTATTCTGGAAATAGAAATTACTGATGAAGGAGCACTGGCTATTGCAAGACGTTCAAGAGGAACTCCGCGTATCGCAAACAGACTTATAAAACGTGTAAGTGATTATGCTCTGGTAAAATTTGACGGAAAAATTAACGAAGATATAGCGGATAAAGCTCTCGATACATTAAAAATTGATGGTTACGGACTTGATTCTACTGACAGAAGTCTTTTAAAAATGATTATCGAAAAATATGACGGAGGTCCTGTCGGGATTGAAACGCTTGCGGCTGCACTTGGGGAAGATGTGCGTACGTTAGAAGACGTATGCGAACCGTTTTTGTTACAGGCAGGATTATTACAAAGAACGCCGCGCGGAAGAAAAGTTACCCCCGCAGCATACAGACATCTCGGTTACAAAAATGCAATAGAGCAACAAAATCTATTTTAACAGCTTTTCCGCAGAACAGCCGAACCCATACCAGTAAGTATCTCCGTTACAGGTACCATCCCCTGAAGTCATTTCTACAAAATAACCATCTGCGGCACCCCAACCTGTCCGGTACCCGCGAGCAGGCTTTATATGATATGTGTCACTGTTAAAAATAGCAAAAAAGATATCATGTCCGATTTTATTCGGTTTTTTGGGACCGTTAACATCTACTAAAACAATAGAGTTTACTCCGCCGCTATCTATGCAGAATGTCCCGCCGTTAACTAATGTCATACATTCCGAGCCGCCACCTACATGTCCGATAGAAATACTATGAACACTATTCCCATTATATAAGTATATAGGCGTATTTGCAGTCCAACACCCTTGTTCTACATCTTTTTTCTTCTCACAGCGTTTTATATGCTTTATATATTTAGAAAAAGCTTCAAGAACCTTTCGTTCAGTCGATAAATCTTCAGAATTCTGAGACATTAATAAGGCTGCATTTGAAACGTCCGAATAAAACTTTTTCCATTTTGATATAAATTCACGTTCATGTTGTTTTTGGATTAGCGCAGGAAGCGTCATTGCCGCGACAATTCCGATTATGCCTAAAGTAATTAAAACCTCGGCTAAAGTGAATCCTTTTTTCATACATCCTCCGTTCTCTATACTATTTTTTATTATAACTCTTTTCAATGCTAATGTCACCGTGACAATTGACACGGTGTAAGTCGTAAATATTTTTGCATACTTAAACGGAGAAAAGTCACCAACAGACTTAAATAACGGTAGCCCCCCCCCCGTTTTCTCAAGTATAGCAAGCATTTCCACCATTTACCTCCATTCTTTTTTATATATTAATTATAAACTATTTTTATGCTAAAGTAAATACTATTAGGAGATATTTTATGAAAAATTTAATCTTAGCTTTAGCTATTGGTTTAGGTATTATCTGTCCCACATTTGCTGCTGATAAAGCCGAACTTCCATCAGAAACGGGAGTAGTAGAAAGCGTTCAATATGAAGATATTGAAGGGCTTCAACAAGGTGAAAATAATGTTAAACAAATCGTTCTCGTTAAAGTTCTTTCAGGTCAATTTAAAGGAACTGAACGATTAATCGACAATATGCTTACGGGAAATCCCGCATACGATATTAATCTGCAAAAAGGCGATCATGTTGTCCTTCACGTGGAACAAATTGCTGATGAAGTAATAAATCCCGAAGATGTTGACGTTTTTATTGCTGATATAAAAAGAGAGAATGCTCTTTTTGGGGCATCTGCACTGTTTATTTTATTACTTCTGATAATCGGTCGTAAAAAAGGTATTTTTAGCCTTGTTTCAATTCTTGCGACAGTATCTCTTATATTTTTTATATTAATGCCTATGATTTTAAACGGATTCTGTCCGATTGCCTCAGCGGTTCTTGTGGGGATTTTATCTACAATAATAACCATTTATCTTGTCGGAGGTTTTAATTCGAAAAGCTCTTCCGCAATAATAGGTACCTCATTGAGTCTTATTGTTGCCGGCGGATTGTCTGTTATTGTAATTTGGCTTGCACATCTTACGGGCTTTGCGGGTGAGGAATCGATGTATCTTTACTCTGCACATCCCGAACTTGACTTTCAGGGGCTATTGTCGGCTTCAATGATAATAGCCGCACTCGGAGCGTTAATGGATACAGGGGTCTCTATTGCAAGCGCAATAAATGAAATTTATGAAACTGACCCGTCACTTTCCGTCAAACAATTATTCACTTCTGGCATGAATATAGGTAAAGACGTTATCGGAACAATGTCAAATACTCTTATTCTCGTATATCTGGGGGCATCATTGCCTTTGGTCTTACTTTCAAATAATATTGATTTGCAAAAATTCTTTAACCTGAATCAGGTTGCAACAGAAATCTCATCGGCACTAATAGGGAGTATTGCAATTCTCGCTTGTGTTCCGCTCACTGCAATCATAGCGGCTTATTTAATAAAAAAACAAAAAGCAAACGATAACATTCAGATTTAATAAAAAAAGAACCTTCAATTAAATTGAAGGTTCTTTTAATTTCAGTTATAAAAACTACTTAGCGCAAGAACATGCTCCGCAAGCCTGAGATTTCAAAGCCTCAACTTTGTCGAGTCTTTCCCAAGGCACATCAATATCGGTTCTGCCCATATGACCGTAAGCTGCTAAGAGTTGGTAGAATTTACCACCGTTTTTAGCAGGCAATCCGCGCAAATCAAATTGTTTGATAATTGCGGCAGGTCTGAGGTCAAAGTTTTTAAACACGAGTTCAGAAATTTCGTCGTCAGAAATTTTACCTGTACCGAAAGTGTCAACCATGATTGAAACAGGTTCAGCAACACCGATAGCGTAAGCAAGTTCGATTTCGCATTTTTCAGCCAACCCTGCTGCAACGATGTTTTTCGCAACCCATCTTGAAGCATAAGCTGCAGAACGGTCAACTTTTGTAGGATCTTTTCCAGAGAAAGCACCGCCGCCGTGACGTGAGTATCCGCCGTATGTATCAACGATAATTTTACGTCCTGTCAAACCTGCATCACCTTGTGGTCCGCCAACTACGAAACGTCCTGACGGGTTAACGAGGATTTTTGTTTCGCTGTCGAGTTTGATTGCTTCGTTAGCAAATACTGCATCGATAACGTATTTTTTAATATCATTTCTGATGATTTCCTGAACTTTAGAATTGTCGGTAACACCGTTAATTTCAGGGTCATGTTGAGTTGAAATCAAAACTGTATCAATTCTTGAAGGTTTTCCGTCGACATATTCAACGGTAACCTGAGATTTTCCATCAGGTCTCAAATAGTTTACAAGCCCTTGTTTTCTAACTTGAGCCAATCTGTATGAAAGTTTATGAGCCAAACTGATAGGCAAAGGCATCAACTCAGGAGTTTCGTTACAAGCGTAACCGAACATAATACCCTGGTCGCCTGCACCGATATTTTCGGTTTCAGAGCAAGAAGTATCGGCATTATCGCTTCTTGTTTCATAAGCTTTGTTAACGCCGCCTGCGATATCGCAAGATTGTTCGTCAATACTTGTTAAAACAGCACAGGTTTTGTAATCAAAACCGCCGCCTTCACGACCGATATAGCCGATATTTTTAATAGTATTTCTTACTACTGACGGGATATCTACATAGCAGTCAGAAGTAATTTCACCGCACACAAGCGCCATGCCTGTAGTAACCGTAGTTTCTGCAGCAACACGTGATTGCGGGTATTTTGTCAAAAATTCGTCCAAAATCGCGTCAGAAATCTGATCGCAAACTTTGTCGGGGTGACCTTCCGTAACTGATTCGGAAGTGAATAAAAAGTTTCTTGGTGTCATTTCCAATTTCTCCTTAATTTGTATTTGAGTCCGGCGAACCTTATCACCGTCAACTCTACCGGTAAGGTTTTTAATTCCGACCCGGCATATTAATAAAAAGTGTACATCACACAATTTTAAAATGCAAATTATGTATTAATATATGTTAATTATTTTGGAGGTCGAACGTATGAAAAAGTTACGGTAACGAAACCCTCACCAACATCCGTGACAGCCCAACGCAAAGGTTCAATGCCGCGTTTCCTCAACATTGATTCGACATCAGAATTATCAAACGGCACAGAAAGTTCAAGTTTTATATTTTCCGAAACAATCATACTTATTCCACCGTAACTGATTTTGCAAGGTTACGCGGCTGATCGACGTCTTTGCCCAGAAATTCCGCGATATAATACGCAAGCAATTGCAGCGGTACCATTGCGATAATAGGAGAAAGTAATTCCTGAACGTCAGGTACTTCTATAATATGTTCAAACAAGTCTTTAAGTTTTTCATCTTTAGAATTTGTAAGGGCAATCATTCTTGCGTCGCGAGCTTTTGCTTCTTCACTGTTTGAAAGAAGTTTTTCATACACGCTGCCTTTCATTAAAATAGAAAGAACAGGCATAGTATTATCAAGCATTGCGATAGGACCGTGTTTAAGTTCTCCGGACGGATAACCTGTTGCATTGATATAACTGATTTCTTTAAGCTTCAGCGCTCCCTCAAGAGCAGTAGGGAAGTTTATGCCTCTTGCTATGTAAATAAAATCTTTTGTATTTGCATAAGCTCTTGCACACTGTTGAATTTGTTCTTTGTGCGCGAGAACTTGTTCAATTTTTTGCGGAATCTGCATTAATTCTGCTTTTAAATTTTTCAAATCAGATTCGGCGAGACTTTCTTTAATTTCAGCCATATACATCGCTAACAGGTAGAAAGATACAAGTTGTGCGATATAAGATTTCGTAGCGGCAACGGAAACTTCAATACCCGCATTAACCGAAAGTAAGCTGTCTGCCTCACGCGCCATCGCAGAATCAGGACGGTTTGTTATAATAAGTATATGCGACCCTCTTGCTTTTGATTGTTTAATTGCGGTTAAAGTATCCGCTGTTTCACCTGATTGAGAAACCCCTATTACAAGCGTATGAGCATCAGTAACAGTTCTTCTGTAAATATATTCGCTTGATGCTTCTACATCAACAGGAATTCCGCAGAAATTTTCAATAATATATTTCCCTATCATTGCGGCGTGTAATGAAGTTCCGCAGGCAATAATCTGAATTCTGTTGAGATTTTTCAAAGTTTCTTTTGTAAGATTAACCTCATTGAGAATTACAGGTTCATCAGACGAATGAATTCTTCCGACGATAATATTTCTGATAACATCCGGCTGTTCGTGAATTTCTTTCAACATAAAATGTTTAAAGCCCATTTTGCTTAATGCAACAGGCTCCCACGGAAGAACTTCGATTTTTTGAATTTGTTCAACACCGTTTTCGTCAATAAGTTTCAAAGAAGATTTTGTCAGTGTAGCGATTTGATTATCATTTAAATACATTGCTTTTTTAGTATGCTTAATAATTGCAGGAACATCAGAAGCAACAAAAAATTCGCCTTCCCCGATTCCGACAAGAAGCGGAGCGTTTCTTTTTGTTACGACAAGTTTGTCTTTTTCGTTATTATGAAGAACACAAAGCGCATAAGCACCGTCAATTTCTTTTGTAGCAATTCTTACAGCCTCGGTTAAATCTTTAACTTTAGCATAAGTTCTTGCAATAAGGTGCGCAACGACTTCTGTATCGGTTTGAGATTTAAAAACGCAACCCTGAGCCGCAAGCTGTTCTCTTAATTCTTTATAATTTTCAATAATACCATTGTGAACGATAACAAGATTTCCGCAGTTACATGTGTGCGGGTGAGCGTTAAGAACAGTAGGAGCGCCGTGAGTAGCCCATCTGATGTGTCCGATACCTATGGTTGCGGCAGAAATTTCGCTTCTGTGCGGCATAAGTTCAGCGCTTAGGTTTTCAAGTTTTCCGACAGCCTTATAAACATTAATACTGTTATTATTACGTATAGCAATACCCGAAGAATCATAACCTCTGTATTCAAGCTGTTTAAGCCCATCAAGAAGTATATCAACTACAGGTTTATCTCCAATATATCCGACTATTCCGCACATATCTCTTTCTCTCCAAATAAATTATTGACTATAGAGATATTATAACATCAAAAAATGAATTTTCGATTTCCTTACAAAAGTTTTACATGTTTATTTAAAAGAGTTAGAAACAATGTTTAAGAATTCTCTTGTCACCGCAATCATATTTGAAATGCCTTCTTGAGCAACAAAAGTCCAGGAATCCTTATTATCTTTTCTAATTGGGATAAGCTCTTCCGTAAGAGCAACTGTTTCATCAAATAAATCTGAAAAACTATCAGGCGTAAAGTCAAGTTCAACGTTTGAAGCATTTTTTATAAACTTCTCGTCATTTATCATTGCCATGTTTTCAAAAGTCTGATGTGATTTTAAATCTAAAAATTTTTCAAAAAAACTTCCTCTTTTTATATGCTGCGGCTGAGTCATATCTTGAAGAAAATGTAACGCTCTGCCGGCATGTTCCAAAGCAGTATTTTTATCTTTTACCTGTAACCTTTCAAAATTTGAGACATGATATTTGTATCTTGCAAGAGCATTATTCTGACCTGTTATATCAAGAAAACTTGCACGTGAACAAAAGATTTCGGGCAAAAAGTAAAAATGATTATTACACTTAAAGCCATTATCATCAAAATCGGGTTTTATAACCGACTTCGCAACAATTTTCTTTACATTTGCGAGATTGTCAAACTCATCAGTAAGCATTGCTGTAATTTTTTGATGTGTGGGGTATTTCCAGCCAAAATTCGGGGTACTGTTAACTGAATTAATTTTCATTACTATTATAATCCTCTTCAAAAAAATAATAACATAAAATCAAAAAACATGTTATAATAAATACGGAGGTATTTTATAT
>CAOJDT010000043.1 GCA_948433295.1 uncultured bacterium | reverse complement strand
CCCGCAAAGAGAGTTACGCCGCCGCAATGTAGGGAATTTTTTACTCTGTACGTGGCAGAAAAGGCTGTTTTTTTCTTTAGTCTGAATTGTTTTTTTAACATAATCTTCTTACAACAATACAGCATGCCTCAAAAAAGACCTGCTGTAAAGTTAAATTATAATAATAAGCCTCAAGATAAAGACACTACCCGAAAATTACGGAATTACCATTCGGCTTATACTACGCACGTTTTTTAGCAGTAATAGCCAATTTATGACGACCTCTTGCACGGCGTCTGTTTAATACTTCTCTTCCGCCAGGGGTAGCCATTCTTGCTCTAAATCCACTTACGCGTTGTCTTTTAATCTTTGTTCCTTCTAGTGTACGTCTCATTTTCTTTATTCCTTTTCAATTATATTTGTCGTATAATTCTAATGTTAAATAAAAAAAATTAATTAGTCAACAGTATAAGAGGAGCAAGTTACAGAATATGAACAAAAAAATAGGATTTATCGGTTGCGGAAAAATGGCAAGCGCAATTATTAAAGGTATTTTATCGGCTTGTTGCAAGCCTGATGTAGAAATTAAAGGCTCGGAAGTCAACTGTGAAATCGCAGAACTTGCACAAAGCAGACTTGGAATCGATGTAATAGCGGACAACAGACAACTTGCTGCAGAAAGCGACGTAATATTTATTGCAACAAAACCTAACTATGCAGCTCAGGTTCTTGAAGAAATAAAAGAAGAAATCACAACAGACAAACTTATAGTTTCAATAGCGGCAGGCGTTAGTACAGAGAAAATCGAAAAAATTATAGGTAAAAACCGTGTTATAAGGGTAATGCCAAATACACCAATGTTGGTACAAGAAGGTATGAGCGGCGTTTGTAAAGGTAAATTCGCGACAGAAGATGATGCCGAATTTGTAATGAAATTATTATCAAATATCGGACGTGTAATAGAAGTTGAAGAATCTCAAATTGATATAGTAACCGCGATTTCAGGTTCCGGACCCGCATTTTTCTATCAGGTAATCGAAGATATGGCTCGTGCGGGAGAAAAGCTCGGGCTTGATTATGAAAAATCTTTAATGCTGGCAGCACAAACAGCTTTAGGCTCTGCAAAAATGGTATTTAATAGAGGGGAACTCACTGTTCAGAACCTTATTGATAACGTTGCAACAAAAGGCGGATGTACATTTGTAGGAATTCAAACAATGAAAAATGAGAATTCAGACAAACTTTTCTACGACGTAATTGAAAAAACAACAATAAAAGCAAACGAACTCGGAAAATAAAAGAGAGGCATAAACCTCTCTTTTTTATTAAAATTTAAACGAATAATCTTTCGGAATCCTCCATCCGTTTCTTTGAAGCAAAGTGGCACAAAACACATTACCATGTGTAGGATTTTTAACATAACAACCTCCAAAACCGGAGTTTTTTAATACATTTTCACTTTGGTCACAACCGTATCCGTTAAATCTTTTAAGGCACGGGTGTGAGGAATTTTGTGCCGCAAAGCCGAACATAAATTTATCCTTACCATAAATAGAAGTATTATTTTGTAAAGTTTTGAAATTTGTAAAATAACGAAAATGCAGATACCCACCCGAAAATGCTGCTATACTAAAAACTGTACCATCAGCAAGCTGAACGACTATTCCATCATCTACAAGTTCATCATCTTTCAAAACTTTTTTGTCAATTACTTTTGCATCATTTAAATATTGCCCAAAATATTTATTGTACCAGTTTAAAACTATTTCATTATTACTTTCGTCGCCATCATTAACCCAATCCCAGGTATCGACATCTCCATTGTCGACGATTGAGCGCAATTGAACCTGCGCCATGGTGGTATAAAACTTTTTAAGTTTCGTCATTGCAGTTTGTTCTCGATAATTACTTATCAGCGTCGGCACTGTCATCGCCGCAACAATTCCAATTATGCCTAAAGTAATTAAAACTTCTGCAAGTGTGAACGCTAAGCTATAAGATAGCCTGCCCCCCCCCCCGTTTTTCAAATATAGAGCGCATTTTCACCATTCTTACTCCTTTCTTTCTTCATTACCGGTACCTCCACGCATTCTAGTGCCTCCGGCACATTATATCGCATTTTTCAGAAAAATTCAAGCTACTGCATCTGCCTGCGCCAAAAACTCGACGATATTCATAATTTTTGGAGCTTTTTTACCTGCAACGATAAAACCTTGATGCAATCCCATAATACATGCAGGACAAGCTGTTAAAATATAATCCGCGCCTGTTGCCAGCGCATTTTTGGCTTTTTGTTTTGATATTGCCTGAGAAATTTTAGGATTCTTAACCGCAAACTCACCTGCGAACCCGCAGCATTCGTCGTAATCCTGCATTTCAATGTATTCGACATTTTCACATTTTTTAAGAATGGTTTTCAAAAAGTCGTCGTTTTTAAGGTGGCAAGGTTTATGAAATGTAACTTTTACAGGCTTTTTAAACTTGAATTTGATATTCTGTGACGCAAGGAATTCCGCGGCATTTATTAAATTTTCACAGCCATAAGAGCGAAGAGTACTTTCACAGCTTGCACAATCCGTCAAAATGTAATCATATTCACAATCCATAAGTTTCAAATTATGAGCCCGAACTTCTTCAAACCTTTCCATATTCCCGCTTGATAAAAACGGAAGCCCGCAGCATTCAAAATTCCGTTCGATAATTTCAACATTCAGTTTTGAACAAATCTTTTTGAAAGCGTTCTCTGTTTTAGGTAAAACATTATTTACACAACCTTTAAAATAGAGAAGTTTTGTCACACTAACATCTGCAGCCATTGAAGAAACTCGAGGACGCCGTTTTAATAATTTCATAAAATTACCGAACACAAACCGAGATTCAAGAAGTTTTTCAAATTTACCGTGAAAAGTATTTTTTGCGCATTCGTATTTTGCGGTATTAAAAATTTCGCAAACATCAATATTACTCGGACAAAACCCTTTACATTTTCCGCATTTAAGACACATATCCAGATATTTCTCGATATTTTTATTTAATTTTAAATCACCTTTTAAAACTCCGTCGAGCATAACAAATTTTCCACGGGAAACGGCACAGTCATTGCCCGTAATCTTATAAACGGGACAAACCGACTGACACAGTCCGCATTTGGAACATTTGTTAATATCGTCCGCAAAATCTTCCAGCTTTTTCATTTAAACTATAGCCCCGTGACTTGCATCTTTTACATTTGCCGCGTATTTTGCAAGATAACCCGATTTAACTTTTGGTTCAAACGGCTTTAATTCTCTACGGCGTTTTTCGAGTTCCTCATCCGAAACACAAAGTTCAATTCTGCGCGTATTAATATCAATTTTAATCTTATCACCATCTTTTACAAGAGCGATTACACCGCCGTTTGCGGCTTCGGGACAAACGTGTCCTATACAAAGCCCACGAGTTCCTCCCGAGAACCTTCCGTCTGTTATAAGCGCGCATTTTGTACCCAAGCCTTTTCCAACAAGAAGAGAAGTCGGTGCAAGCATTTCACGCATACCCGGACCGCCTTTAGGACCTTCATAACGAATAACAAGAACATCTCCTGCTTGAATTTCATCATTTTCAAGGGCATTCATAGCTTCTTCTTCCGAGTCAAAAGTTCTAGCATTACCTTCAAACTCAAAACAGCTTTCATCTACTCCTGAAATTTTGGTTACACAGCCGTCTTTTGCAAGATTGCCGTATAAAACGCCCAACCCCGCTTTGGAATATTCTGATTTTTCATAAGGCGGTATAATATTGGAATCCGCCCATGCCTGTTCGGCAATTTCGTAAGTTGTAAAGCCTGAGACGGTTTTACAGTCACTAAAAAATATTGATTTGTTGTTCAAAATCTCTTGTATTTGAGATCCTGAAACAAGTTCAGGATGACATTGGGATTGTCCGGGAGTGCAATTAGGGGCTAGCGACTTCATCACCGCAGGAACGCCGCCTGCATTATGAAAATCTGTCATCGTAAGTTTTGACGAAGGATTAATTTTCACAATCTGATGAACTTCACGGCTTAGCCTGTCAAAATCGTCAATAGTAATATCAATTCCGCCAGCGTTTGCAATGGCAAGAATATGCAGGAATGTGTTTGTAGAGCCTCCGACCGCAAGCGAGGTTACAATCGCATTTGTCAAAGATTCTTTTGTAATAATATCTGACGTAAGAATATTTTTTTCTACCAGTTGAACAATTTGCATTCCGCTCTCAAACGCAATTCTGCGTTTTTTCGAAGATACCGCCGCCGTTGAAGCACAGTATGGAAGTGACATTCCCATAACTTCCGCAAGACACGCCATTGTGTTTGCGGTATACATACCCTGACAGGAACCTCCCGTAGGGCAGGATTCTTCTTCAAGACATTTGAGACAGGCTTCGGAAATTTCTCCGTTCCTGAATCTTCCGACAGCCTCAAACGAACCTGAAATCATTGTTAACTTATCTTCTCCGCGCCAGTGACCCTCAAGCATAGGACCTGCGGTAACGATAATTGCGGGAATATTAAGCCTCAATGCCCCGATAAGCATTCCCGGGGTAATCTTGTCGCAATTTGAAAGCAAAACGATTCCATCAAGTTGATGCGCAGCCGCAACCGTTTCAACACAATCCGCTATCAAATCCCTTGAAGGGAGCGAATATCTCATTCCGCCGTGCCCCATTGCGATTCCGTCACAAACCGCAGGAACCCCGAAAATAAAAGATTGTCCACCCGCACTATGAATCCCTTTTTCAATCTGCCGCTCCAAATCGCGCATTCCGATATGACCCGGAACCAAATCCGAAAAAGAACTTGCTATTCCGATAAACGGAGCATCCATATTCTTTTTGCTTACACCAGTTGCCATCAACAATCCGCGGTGCGGAGTTCTGGCTATTCCCTTTTTTATATTATCACTTTTCATACCGTAATTTTAACACATAAAAATATCAGGCAAGTTTCCGTTAAAATTATTTAATATTTAATTCTTTTGCTACTTCCTTGTGCTAAAATTCTGTTATAGGGAGATGTGAAATTGACAGAAAAACGTAAGAAACGCAAAGGGGATACCAGACAAAAAAGTTTCGACAGAATTTTAAGTTCACTTTATATAATATTTATTTTATTTGCCGTTGCATTAATTATTCACCTGTTTTTTATTCAGGTAATTGATATTAAAAAATACAGAGTAAAAGCGCGTAACCAGCGTGCAGGTCAAAACTTTGCGGTTCGCGGTGACATTTATGACAGAACAGGGTTGAAACTTGCAACCGACAAGGTTTTTTATAATGTTTTTGCAAGACGCGCGGATTATGACGATGACGAATCTTCTCCTGAAGTTATCGCAAAAAAACTCGCACCTATTCTGAAAATATCTAAAGAAGAACTCCTGAAAAAACTCAACAGTCCTAATCAAATAATTGCAGTAAAAAAAGACATCGACAGAAATACTGCAAAAGAAATTGCTAAACTTCACCTCAGAGCAATAAGCCTTGATAAGAAAAACACAAGAGAATACCCTCAGGGAACGCTCGCTTCACACGTTCTGGGATATTACAACTTTGACGCGGATATTGCAAACGGCGTTGAATATACTCAAAAAGATAAACTTGAACATATCGAAAATATCGTTAAATTTCAAAGAACTCAAAAAGGTAAAATCATTTACGACTTTATGACCGACCCTGTTGCCACAACAATGAACCCTAAGGGCGAAGATGTAACTCTCACGATTGACGCGGCAATTCAGCATATTTGCGAAAAAGAACTTGAAAAAATGGTCAGAGAAAAAGAAGCCCTCAGAGGAACTGTTCTGGTTATGAACCCTAAAAACGGTGAAATTCTTGCCTATGCGGTTTATCCTAACTACGACCCTAACAATTTCAAAACCGTTTCTGCAGGCTTAATCAAAAACTGGACGCTCACAGATGTATTTCCTCCGGGCTCTACTTTTAAAATAATTACTGTTGCCAGCGCTATGGAACTGGGCAAAATTAACGAACAAACAAAAGTTCTTGATACAGGAAAAACTTCCATCGGTAAATGGGAAATTAAAAACTACGATTACGATGTTCACCCATATCCGGGTCACATTTCGCTTGAATACCTCTTTGAACACTCCAGTAACATCGGTTCAATAAACGTTGCAAAAACAATGACTTCCAAAGAGTTTTACGAAATGCTGAAAAAATTCGGCTACGGCTCGAAAACAGGAATTGACCTCCCGGGCGAATCCGTCGGTCTGCTTCCGCATTATAACAACTGGGATCAGGGAATCCACGCAACAATGTCCTACGGTTACGGAACTTCGGTAACTGCAATGCAAATGATTTCGGCAGTCCAATCACTTGCGAATAACGGAGTAAAAGTCACTCCTCACGTTGTTAAATATTCTCCTGAAGAAGAAGCAAACAAAGTTCAACGCGTTCAGGTAGTTTCACCGGAAACAGCACATTCAATAACAAAACTTCTTGCCGCTGCAATAAACAACGGACGTTCTGTTATTAAAATGGATAAATATAACGTTGCGGCAAAAACAGGAACTTCTCGCAAACCAAAAGAAAATTCAGCAGGTTATTCACCATATATGTATACTTCCACCATCGGATATTTCCCTGCTTCAGACCCGCAGGTTCTTGTATACGTAATGGTTGACAGCGCAAAAGTCGGCGCAATCTGGGGTAACACAGTCGCAGGACCGGTTTTCCACGAAGTTTCCACTCAGATTGCAAGAATTATGAATCTTAAACCTGACAAAAACACTCGATAAGATTCATCATTACTTTTAAAATAATAATAATTAAATTAAGGAGATAAATAATGAAGTTAGACGAGTTGATTGAACATTTAGATTACAAAGACCTTATAAATTTCAAAAACGTTGAAATTTCCGGGATTTCATATAATTCTAAAACCACAAAAACAGGCGATATCTTTATTTGCCTGACCGGAGAATACACTGACGGACACGAATATGCTTCAATGGCAATCGAAAACGGCGCTGCTGCGCTTCTGGTTGAAAGAAAGGTCGATGTTGATAAAAAAATTCCGCAGGTAGTTGTCTCTTCAACCCGTCACAAAATCGCAGATATAGCGGACAGATTCTATTCAAACCCTTCACGCGGAATTAATTTACTCGGTATAACCGGAACGAACGGAAAGACTACCGTTACACATTTAATTCAAAAAATCTTTGAAGAAAACAATCAAAAATGCGCTCTCATCGGAACTCTGGGTTATAAACTATCGTCAAACGGCGAATATAGAGACGCAAAACACACTACACCTCAAGCACCCGAATTACAGGCAACTCTCAGAATGATTAAAGATGTCGAAAAAATCGACAATGTTGTTATGGAAGTAAGTTCACACGCCCTTGAACAAAATCGTGTAGGAGGATGCAGTTTTAACGGTGCAATTCTCACAAACTTAACTCAAGACCATTTGGATTATCACATTACAATGGATAACTATTTTGAAGCAAAAGCGTTATTATTCAAAGGTTTGAAAGAAGAAGATTTTGCAGTAATCAACGCCGATGATTCTTACTCAGAAAGATTTTTGGCGGTTGTTCCCGAAGGAGTCAGAAAATTAACCTACGGCGTTAAAAATTCCGCTGACGTAATGGCAAAAAATATCGAATTCTCACTCAACGGAGCAGAATTTACTCTTGTGACAAAAGACGGAGAATTCCCCGTTAACCTCCACATGAACGGAATGTTTAGCGTTTATAACGTTCTTGCGGCGGTTACAGCCTCAATTGCAATGGGAATCGAATTAAAAGTTGCGCTTAAGGCTCTTGAAAATGTTAAAGGCGTTGCGGGAAGATTCGAAGCAGTAGTCAAAAAACCTCTTGTAATAGTGGATTATGCACACACTCCTGATGGCTTGGAAAACGTACTCAATTCGGCAAGAGAAATTACACCAAAAGACGGCAAATTAATTTGTCTTTTTGGCTGCGGAGGAGACAGAGACGCGACTAAACGTCCTAAAATGGGCGCTATTGCAGAAAAAATTGCGGATAAAATCGTCATCACCAGCGACAATCCTCGAAGCGAAGACCCACAAACTATTATTACAGACATAATCGCAGGTTTAAAGTCTACAAATCCCGATAAAGTTACCGTTGAACCCGACAGAGGTCACGCTATAGCTTTATTAAAAACCATTGCGGCAAATAATGATGTTGTTGTTATTGCAGGAAAAGGTCACGAGGATTATCAAATTCTCAAAGACCGCACAATCCACTTTGACGACAGAGAAGAAGCAAAAAAAGTTTTTGAAGGCAGCGTAATCTAACGATTTTCGCGAACAGACAAAGACTTAAGCGACTGGAGAAAGGTCTATGAAAACAAAACTTTTAATAGAACAACATTTTCACGGCGCATTCGGAGTTGACTTTAACAAAGCAAGCGTCGATGAGGTTTTGTATCTGTCAAAAGAAATTCTGAAATACGGCATCGGAGGAATCTTTCCGACACTCGTTACCGACAGCGTGGAAAATACAAAACATGCGATTTCAGTAATCAAAGAAGCCGCATCAAAACAAACAAATGGAATGGCAAAAATTCTCGGGATTCACCTTGAAGGAATTTTTATTAACGAAAAGAAAAAAGGTATTCATAATCCCGAACATTTTATGGCGCTGACTGTTGAAAATTACAAACTCATAGAAGACGATTTCATAAAAATCGTTACTCTGGCACCTGAACTTTGTGAAAATACCCTCCCCTTGAGGGAGGGTCGAAATCTATCTGATTTCGGGGTGGGGTTGATTCATTACCTCAATTCAAAAGGAGTAAAAGTTCAAGCAGGTCACTGCATTGGAGGAAATTTGAACGGCTGCAGCGGTGTAACACATACATTCAATGCGATGGAAGGAATTTCTCACCGCGGAAAATCAACTGCACTTTCGGCACTTATTGAAGATAATATTTATACGGAAATAATAGGTGACGGAATTCACGTATCGGATGATGCATTAAAGCTGCTTTTTAAATCAAAACCGTCAGATAAGATTATTCTCATTAGCGACTGTCTGCCTTGTACTGCAAGTAATTTGAAAGAATTTGTGTTTGCGGACGCCACAGTTTACTACGACGGAGAAAAAGCGACCTCTAAAGACGGAACACTGGCTGGAAGTACAAAACTCCTGCCCGAAATCATCAGACGAATGTTTGATGCGGGGATTATTAAAGACGGAAAACACATATCACGATTGATTAACAATACCCACGATTACCATAACACTGATTTAAACGGAGAAATCGAATGGGATGACAATTGGAATATAAAGGAAATTATTCAGTGAAAAAATTTTTATTAACTTCATTAATTTTACTAATAGCACAAAGTGCTTATGCTCTTGATGTAGTTTATCCGAAAACAAAAGAAGTTACGATTTATGCAAATTCGACATTTTTTATAGGCTCCTCCGATGTAAAAAAGCCATTGACCGTAAATGGTGTAAAAATTAATATTCACCCTTCTGGCGGATTTGCGCATTTCGTACCGCTGAATAATGGCAAAAACACATTTGTACTGCAATCGGGAAACGAAACTCTTACTTATACCATCTTTAAACCCGAATTCCAAATTTATCAGGGGAATTTAGAATCTAAATTTACGGAATATGAGACAATCCGTTTTGCAACAGTTTTAAAAGAAAATTCTCCGCTTCGCTCAACTCCTGTAGATGCGGGTATTAACAGAATTGCACATCTTCAAAAAGATATGCCTTTAAGTATTGACGGAGAACAGGACGGATTTTACAGAGTAATTCTCGGCAGCAACAGGTTCGGATGGATTGCGAAAAATAACCTCAGACTTTCAGGAAACGGCTCATCTCTAGCAAATCTAAAAGGGTATGATTACGTTGATACAAAAGAATTTTTCATATTTGTTTTCCACCTTGATAAAATGACTCCGTTTGAACTTGAAGAGGGGCAACCTTTTAAGATAAAACTTTTCAATGTGGCAGAACAACCGCAAAATACTTATGTAATGGATTTTCCGATTCACGAAGCTCTCGGCGGCAAAAAGCTTTTGGGCTACTCTGCAAGATTCAGCGGCACAGATTTTATCGTAAAAATACGAAAACCTATCTTAACAGACAGGCAAAAACCTCTTAAAAATATAAAAATAACTGTTGACGCAGGTCATGGAGGTAAAGAACTTGGTGCAGTCGGATGTTTAGGGGATTTTGAAAAGAATTTAAATCTTTCATTTGCAAGACTTCTTGAACAGGAACTAAAACGCCGGGGCGCAAATGTATCTATGACGAGAATTTTTGATTATGATGTAGACTTACAAAAAAGAGTCGAAATTACAAATGACGAAAATTCCGTAATATTTATAAGCCTGCACGGTAACGCCATTCCTGACGGAAAAGATCCGAATACCTCTTTCGGAACAGAAGTTTATTATTATTATCCTCAGGCAAAACCGCTTGCAGAAAGCGTTCTTACACAAATCACCCCTCAAACGGGAATGAGAAACAATAAAACCCATCAGCAGAGTTTTGCAGTGGTAAGAAATACTAACGCATTAAGCATTCTTGTTGAAATCGGATATGTAATAAACCCGTCGGATAATGCAAAAATGCGAGATAAAGAATTTCAAAAGCAAACGGCAAAGGCAATTGCAGACGGTGTAGAAAGCTTTTTCAAAAATTTATATTAAATTTTATTAAAAACAGATTGGCAAAATCGCAAATAAATGCTTTAATATTACACATATAGTAAAAGGAGAAAAATATGCGTATTAATACTTTACGTTGGCCGAGTTCCAGAGGTTTCATTAACAGCTGCAACGAATATGTAAGCAAAAGCGGTAAAAAAGTTCAAATTTTACGTTACCCTCAAGATAACGGCAGTTTGATAAAAAGAATCGACAAAAATAAAGAAGGTATAATCGAGCGAATAATGACATTTGTCACCGCTAACGGGAAAACCAAAACAACTATTGATAAACAGATTTAAGGCGGGATTTTTATCCCGCCTTTTTAATCTTATGAATTTTTAACGTAATTTAATAACGTTCTAACACCTGCACCCGTTGAACCCGCGATGAATTCATTTTGAGGTTTTTCGAGGAATGCGGTTCCCGCAATATCGATGTGAGCCCATTTCGGACCATCGACAAATTCTTTCAGGAATACACCCGCCGCAGATGCGCCGCCAAAACGTGAACCTGTATTTTTCATATCTGCAATTGAAGATTTAAGGCTATCTTTGTATTCAGGAAACATAGGAAGTTCCCAGAAGGTTTCACCGCTGTCTTTTGCAGTTCTGATAAGAGTTGAAATCAAATCTTCGTCATTACCCATAATACCTGAAGCAACAGTACCGAGGGCAACCATACAAGCGCCTGTAAGAGTTGCAATATCAATAACTTCATCAACTCCGAGTTCGCAAGCATAACAGAGCGCGTCGGCAAGAGTTAATCTTCCTTCCGCATCAGTATTATCGACTTCGATAGTTTTACCGTTTTTAGCGGTTAAAATATCGCCCGGTTTGTAAGAAGTTCCTGACGGCATATTTTCACACGCAGCAATAATACCGTGAACTTCAACATCGGGTTCAAGCGCACTCAACGCTCTCATAACTCCGAGAACACACGCCGCACCCGACATATCATCACGCATTGTAAGCATAGATGCCGCAGGTTTCAAGTCCAAACCGCCGCTGTCAAAACAAATACCTTTTCCGATAAGCGCGATTTTTTTCTTCGGATTTTTACCCGTATATTTCATGTGGATAAATTTAGGAGCCTGAGCGCTTCCTCTGCCTACTGCAAGATATGCACCCATTCCCATTCTTTCGATTTCTTCTTTTTCGTAGATTTTTGTTGTAATTCCGTCGAGGTTTGAGGCGATTTCCGCAAGTTTTGAAGGGGTTGCAAATTCAGCGGGTTCGTTTGCCAAATCTCTTGAAAACTTCATTGCTTCTCCAAAAATTATACCTTCCTTAACGTCTTTTTCAGAGAATTTTGCAAAAGTAATTTCATGTACTCTTGTTGCTTTTTCGTTTTTGTATTTATCAAATGCGTAATCGGCAATCAAAGCACCGATTGCGGCAGATTTTCCGTAATCACAGTTTACGTCAAAATCAAAGCAGGCATTTTTTGCGTGAATTTGTTGTAATTTTTTAACGGCTTTAGATACAGCCTGACGCATTTTGTTTGCATCGAATTCTTCTTTTTTACCGAAACCTACAACAAGAATTTTAGCGGCAGAAGCCTGACCCAGAGTGTGCAAAAGATAAGTTTGACCGAATTTACCTTCGAAATTATCCTTTTCAACAACATAAGTATTTACAAGTTCCTGAGAAGTTTTTTCACCCTCAAATTTATTGATGACAAGAACTTCACAAGAAAGATTTTTTACATCTTCTAAAACTTTAATTTCCATATATGTCTCCTTCTTACGATTTTCACTATAGCACTTTTTTTAAGCTTTGTAAATTGATAATTAAAAGATAACAAAATTTTTCGTTCACATACATTACAACAAACATGCAAATAACAAACACCCCACAAATAAGTCATATTAATATTCAACATAAAAAACAACCGAACTTCAAAGGGCTTTTATGCTGTGATGCTTCTACTAAAGAGCCCATAGACAGCTGGTTTTTCAGGGATTACAAAACTCTGGAAAGAGCGGCTCAAGAAATAAAACACGAATTTCCTAACGGCACGAACATTCTCGATTACGCATGTTCAAACGGTGAAGAAATAATTTCAATGAAAGCTTTACTCCCCGAAAATCAATACAAAATTATCGGCTACGATAAAAGTACACATGCCTTAAAACTTGCAAACAAAGGGATTTATACGGTATTTAGTAACTGGTATGATTCATTCCTCCTGCCTGAAGAAAAAACTCAAGGAAAATTTGAAGATTTAAAAAAATATTTCCACAGTGTTATGGAAGAAATTACGCCTCCCGTAGAGGATAGATTTATTAATAACAAGGCAGGATTTTTTGATATAAAAAATCGTATCACGGGATTTAAAGAAATATTTTATAAACTTAAAGACAATCATGCCGACAACATAGATATTCGAAGAGGCGATATCCAATATATTGAAAAGAACCGAATACCAAATGTCGGCGCAATTTTCTTTAGAAATGCACTCTACCAAATCGTTGATAACAATATTACGGAAAGCCTGAACGGAACTTTTAACAGAAGCAGCGAATATCAAAAACCCGTCATTGAACAGATAAAAGAATTTGTAGACAAAATTTACACAAAACTGGAAAAAGGCGGGATATTCGTTATCGGAGACCATATAAAAGACCACCTTTTTATTTCCGATAAATTTGCGGATCAACTTGCGCCCGAGAACGAAAGTATCAGATTTAAAGATTCAATATTCTTCGACCCCGAAACTAAAAGTCATAAAGCTAACGCAGAATTAAAAATATTTAAAAATTCTCCGCTTGAAGCAATCCTTGAAAAAGACGGTAAATTTGCCCCGATAGGTTTTTCAAAAACATTCCTCAGCCCGGATGGCATAAAAATAACGGTTCCCACAATCTGGAAGAAAATAAAGTAAATTCCGGTACATATATAGCAAAATCCACTAAATAGGTTCAACTATAATACAGCATTGGCTTTGAACCTATTTTTCACTATTTTCACTCCCTAGCAAATTTTTCCATTTCATTTTCTTAACTCAGATAGGTACCTACGAGTTAAGAATTTAAAAAACGAAAGGAAAAGTAAAAATGACAAACGAAATTAAATGCCCTAAATGCGGAGAAATTTTTCAGGTAGATGAAAATCACTATGCTGCTATCGTAAAACAAGTTAAAGACAAAGAATTTTCAAAAGAATTAAAAAACAGAGAACAACAATTTGAAAATGATAAAAAGAATTTGGCACGAATAATTAAACTTGAATTGGAAAAAGATTTTAACAAAGAGTTAAACGATAAAGAGGCAAAAATAAACGAATTAGAATCTGAAATTAAAGCCAAAGAAGAAACTTTTGTGGCTAAACTTGGAGAATTTATTGCTGTAAAAGATAAAGAAGTTCTCCAACTGCAAAATAAATTGAAAAACTTTAATAAGGATAAAGACCTTCAAATAGCAAATATTATGACTGATATGAGTAATAAATTAACTGCTCAGGAAAATTTTATTCTTAAACTTACTAATGAAAGTGAGCTGGCAGAAAAAGAGTTCAAACTTCGTGAACAATCTTTGAAAGACCAGTACGAAAACCAGTTAAGATTCAAAGATGAAGAAATCGGACGTTACAAAGATTTCAAAGCCAAACTTTCTACAAAAATGGTCGGCGAAACTCTTGAGCAGCATTGTGAAATTGAGTTCAACAGATTGCGTGCAACAGGTTTTCAGAACGCATATTTTGAAAAAGATAATGATGCAAAAAGCGGAAGTAAAGGTGATTACATCTACAGAGATAAGGATTCTGAAGGCGGCGAATTTATCTCAATAATGTTTGAGATGAAAAACGAAATGGATACAACATCTACTAAAAAGAAAAACGAAGATTTCTTGAAAGAATTAGATAAAGACCGCAGAGAAAAGAATTGTGAATATGCTGTTCTTGTATCATTATTAGAGCCTGAAAGTGAATTGTATAATTCTGGGATTGTAGATGTTTCACATAAATATCCTAAAATGTATGTTA
>CAOJDT010000042.1 GCA_948433295.1 uncultured bacterium | reverse complement strand
AATTTATAACGGATAACAAAACCGGCGGCGGCTTTTAAAAAGCCGCCGCCGGTTAATATCTTTATCTAACTAAACTAAAGCTGCGATTTTTTCCGCATTTTTAGAAGCGATTTCTACTAATTGTTTAGCTGTAGCAAGCATAGACAATTCTGAATTCATTTTGTTAATGCAAGAACCGCAACCGATAGCGCTAGCACCTGCAGCAAATGCGAAAGGTGCTGTAGTAGGGTTGATACCTGTAGCTGTCATAATAGGCATTTCAACGTTTCTTGAAAGTTCAATAGTGTTAGAAAGAGTAAGTTCTGCTCTTTCCATCAAACCTCTAACGCCTTCAGCCTGTTCTTTAGAGAAGTGACCTTCTGTTTGAATTAAATCAATACCCATAGCTTCCAATTCTCTAGCCAATTCGATTTGATCAGCGATAGAAATTTCACCCGGAACAGTAACACTGAAGAAAACTTTTTCATCAATAATTTCGAGAGTTCTTTTTACCAAAGAAAGAACATCTTCTTTAGAGAAAGAAGCGCCTTTTTTGTAAAGAACATCAAAGTTGCCGAGTTCAATAGCGTCAGCGCCGAGTTCAACAGCTTTTGCCAACTCTTCAGGAACGATTGAAGATACGAATAAAGGCATTTCTGTCATACTTCTGATTTCTTTAACAATTTCAGCATCAGCACAGATATCAACAGCGCTTGCGCCTGCTTGTTCAGCTGATTTAACTACTTTTTTAATATTTTCGATATCAAAATTATCAATACCTGCGATAATTTTAACAGCTTTTTTAGCTTCTAAGTCTCTTTTGAATGATTCGATTCTGCTCATTTTTTTCTCCTTTTATAATCTGAGTTAATTAATTTCTCAACTTTTGAGAGTTATTATACATTAAAATTTTAATAATTTCAATAACTGACCATAAAATTTTTTGCGGGTAGGGTGCATTTCGTCATAAACACGAAATAATTGTATTATAAAGGGGAATTTTATGATGATGATAAGATTATTAACAGTAATGCTTCTTGCAATAAATTTAGTATTTTGCCAGCCTGCACTAAGCGTAAATTACGCGGCGGACGAACAGATTAATATTTCGGTCTACGAAACCATAAATCCTGCAATCGTATCAATCGAAGCACAGCTTGATGACGGAGTTTCGGCAGGAACAGGCTGTATCGTTACTGCGGACGGAATGATTCTTACAGGCTCACATGTGGTGGATGAGGCTAAAACAATTGAGGTTAAAACTTCCAACGGGCAGATTTATAAAGCAAACGTTATCTCCAAAATGGGCAAAAACAAAGACCTTGCGCTTTTGAAAATTGAACCAAAACAAAAATTAAGAACCATCAAATTCGGAGACTCGGAAAGTATAAAAGTCGGGCAAAAAGTACTTGCGATAGGAAATCCGTTCGGATTTTCGGGAACTTTGACGCAGGGAATAATTTCGCGCATAGATTATTCAAAAAACAAAATTCAAACAGACGCAGCAATTAACCCCGGCTGTTCAGGCGGACCGCTTTTGAACACTGCAGGAGAAGTCATCGGGATTAACCAATCAATTTATAACCCCGATAACAACATCTCAAATATAGGCATAGGATTCGCAATCCCGATAAATGACGCGAAAAAATTCATACAAGTCGCAAAAATATCAAAAAAATAAAAACGTTACAAAATGTAAACTCAACTTTTATCGCTAAAACCTTCTGTTTGTGGGATAATTTAAAAGTGAACATGGAAAATATTATTTACCCGTGCAAAAAATTTTATGTTCTTATTTTATCTAAACAGCAAATTAAATTGGAGGTTTCTTAATGCGAATCAATTCAATAGGTATGAATTATAATGCAAAAGCATTTACCCGTAACAATCAACAAAACAACAGAGTTAATGTGCAAAACCAAACAAATCCTGCATTTTGCGGAGACAAAAATGATAAAGGACACAAATCTCTTCTCAGAGGTGCCGAAGCATTGATGCTTCTGTCATTAATGTCAGGTGCAGCAAGCTGTTCCGACGTTATCGGCGGGGACGACGATATTAAAATCGAACACGTACACAATATTAAAGTTCCGGTAGACAGCGTACCTGTATTCACCCCTCCGGTTATTATTCATAGAACTGATACTTTGAGAGACACTATTCCTGTATACCTTCCTGGCGACACTGTATACAGAGACTCTATCGTATACAGAGATACAATCATCCACGATACAATCCCGGGTGAAAACATTTATATTCCTGTAGAAAAACCGTTAGACCCTGAAATTTCCCAAAAAGATAAAGAAAATATGGAAGAACTGGGCATTGAAATCGAAGGCGACGGCGATTATGTATTGTCTGCACACTACTTCGACAGTTACGGCGGCTACGATGAAGCAAGACATTTGAATATGGATTTATGCACAAGAGACGGTTCAAAATACGTTTATGACGCAATCAGAACAGGCTTCACCTACGATCCTGATGCGGGTTATGACAAACTTACTCTCGGTAAAAACCAACAATTTGTCCGTTATGAATACTCGCTTTCTGATGACAAGAAAAGATTTAACGTAAGAACATTCGTTCCTGTTGACGAAATTTCAGTATCAAACAACAGAGGTGAACGCAGTTGGGATGTGTTTAAAGGTCAATTAAAATCCCATTCAAAATGGCAAGAACTCAGAAGCGAACGCGGAAGCATTGATATTGAAAATGTAAGAGGCGGAATGCTTGCTATTCTTGCAGGCGGAATTCAGGTAGGTCATGCGGAAAAAGGTGATATGAAACAAAGTGTTCGTTATGTAAATAACTTTGAAGGCGAACGTAAATACACCGATATTCATATCTATATGGGCGGAAAATACGAACCTCTTCCGAACCCTGAAGACCAGGAAAAATATCAACAAGGAAGACTTAATAAATAATCACAAAAATCCCGTTGAATAAAACCAACGGGATTTTTTATATTATTGCCTATTCATGGTAACATAGGTTTGTGATTAGGAATGAAATAATTAAATATCTTCAAAATAAAAATACGGTAATGTTCATCACTACAATATTTTTTATGCTTGGAATCTTATCGTATTTTAACAATTGCGGTATTATCTGCGCGGCTGCAGTTTCGGTAATTCTGATTTTTGCACTTTTCAAAAAATATATTTCTTATAAATATATTCTTTTTGGAATTTTAGTGTTTTATCTTGGATTTTTCAATTCGTATTGCAGGATAAAAACCTCGGACGCGCTTTTTGAAAAAGCGCCATCAAAAGGAGTTATAGTCGGTCAAATTATTTCAATTCCAAACAGTAATTCGCCCGATAAAACAAAATTCTTTTTAAAAGTCAGAGAATACAATAACGAAAAAATAAGCGGAAAAACACTTGTAACATTGAGTGAAGAAAACGGAGATTTTTCAAACCTTAATATTGGTGACACATATCAGATTAGCGGAAAACTCAGAACTCCTTTTCGCGCGAGTAATCCGTCACAATTTGATTATGCTAAATATTTGAGAAATTTTTCGACGTTTACGACTTTTTACGCAGATAAAGCAGACAGCGTGGAACTCAAAGAACCTCTCACCCCTAAATGGAAGTTTTTGCAGGGACTTAATAATATAAGAAACAGAATTATTGCGACTCATGCCTGTTATTTAAAAAGCCCTAACCTTGAGATTCTGGGCGGAATAGTTTTTGGAGATGATGCGGTTGCACCGCCTGATTATATCAAGGATTCTTTTATAAATTCAGGATTATTACATATCCTTGCCGCATCGGGAATGAATGTGGCGTTTATCTACGGGTTCTGGTATTTTATTCTGCGAAGACTTCGGGTGCCGTTCAAATTCACGGTAATAAGCGGCATGGGCGTGGTTATTTTGTATACTCTTATGACAGGACTGGGACCATCGGTAATTCGTGCCGCATTAATGTTGATTTTCATTCTTATCGGAAAACTTATAGACAGAGACGCTCACAGCGTTTCGCTGCTGTCACTCGTTGCGGCGCTTATGCTTCTTTATAATCCCGCATACATAAACGATGTAGGTTTTCAGCTTTCGTTTCTCGTAACTTTCGGCATTCTCGTAAGCGCAGATGCGGTTTTGAAAAAATTTGAAGACTCGAAAATTCCGAACTGGCTGAGCGCAGGAATTCTTATCCCTATAATCGCTCAAATTTGGGTTGCACCGATTCAGATGTTTTATTTTAATACATTCTCAACATATTCTGTGCTGGCGAACGTTTCAATAATGCCGTTTTTAAGCATAATAAGTTTCGGAGGGTTTGTCAGTTCGGTTCTTGCAATATTCACACCTATTGCTAAGTATGTATGCTTTGCGGGCGATTTTATTTTAAAATATCTTCTGGATGCACTTGTTTGGATTTCGAATTTCTATTCAAATCTTCCGCATTCGCTTTTGACAACCACACATCCTTCAATTTGTCAGATTCTTCTGTATTATGCGATAGTCTCGGTTATTTTATATCTTTTGAAAAACGGTTTCAACAAAAAAGGAACAGCCGCTATCATAATCCTGACTGCAATACTTTTAATTTCCACGATAAACATTCCTAATAACAAACTTGAAGTAATATCGTTTGATGTACAAAACGCAGACGCATTTCTTATAAAATCACCACAAAACAAATATTTCATAATTGATACAGGCAAATCACCTTACAACAGCGGAACATCTCAGGCAAAAGTCATTATTATAAAATACCTTAAAGACCGCGGAGTTAAAGATATTGAAGCGCTCATAATAACTCACTTTGATAACGACCACTCGGGCGGCGCCGTAGATTTGATGAAGGACTTAAACGTCAAAAATGTTTATATAAATTCTTTCAACAACAAGTCTCAGACTTCCGTCAACATTTACAAAACTCTCAGAGAAAAGAAAATTCCGACTCATCTTGCAAAAAACAATAAAGTAATTTACACGGAAGATAACCTGTCATTAACTACTTTCAAAGCAGACATGAAAGATGATAACGAAAATTCCATAATTACTCTTGTAAAATATAAAGACTTTGAAATGCTTTTCACGGGAGATGCGGGTTCGCAAGCTTTCCACTCGGTAAAACAATCAATTCCTAAGGAGATAGAAGTTTTAAAAGTCGGTCACCACGGTGCACGCGGAGTTGTCGACGGAGAAATGCTTAAACATCTTAATCCGAAAGTTTCGATTATCTCAACAGGATTTAACAACTTCGGACATCCTAATAAGGGAACTCTCGATATATTAAGAGGAACATCAATTTATAGAACAGATAAAAACAATTCTATAAAAATCTCCACAGACGGTTCTGTTTATAAGGTTTTAACATTCAACGGAACACTGCACAAGTATCAATTGAATCGTTCTATTCAAATCCGAGCTGACGAGCCTTAGCGTAGATTTTTTCAGCCTCAAGTTTTTTGCCGAGATTGCTTAGCGCAACGCTTTTGTAATAATATGCGTTTCCGCAGGTTCTATCCAGCATAATCGCTTTATTGGCATACTCAAGCGCAGTAATATTTTCCTGCTTGTCAAGAAATACACCTGTTATTCCGAGATAATTGTAAACATCTCCGGGATCAAGTTCTATGGCTTCAATATAATCTTCTATAGCTTCGTCAAACTTTCCGAGATTATGCAGCGCCCAGGCTTTTCTGTAATGCGAATACGCATAATCTTTATTTACCATAATGGCTTTATTTGCATAAAGAATCGACTTTTTAAAATCTCTCATCTTTGAATAACAGAACGAAATGTTCGCATAAGCATCAACATAGGTATCGTCATATTCAATACATTTTTTATAAGTCTCTATTGCCTCATTGTACTTGGAAAACTCCTGCAATGCCCAGGCTTTTCTGAAATAAGAATATGAATTATTTTTATCAAGCATAAGCGCTCTGTTTGCGTATTCCAAAGACAGCTCCAACTCTTCGGTTTTTGAATAGCAGTAAGAAAGTGATTGGTAATAATCCACATCATCCGGAGCAAGTTCAATACCTTTTTTGAAAGCTTCCGCCGCAACATCATAACGCTCTACCGACACCATAATATTACCTTTACGATAGTACGAATACGCAGACTCATCATTCAACAATATTGCCATATCAGCGTATTTATCAGCAAGTTCAAAATCATTAATTTTCGAGTAGCAATACGAAAGGTTCAAAAGCAAATCATCGTCATAGCGATTAAAAGTTCTTGCCTTTTTATAAAAATCTATTGCACTGTAAAAATCTTTTTTAGCCTCGTAGATTTCACCCATAAGTTCATAAACCTGCTGACCGGCATCCGTTGTGTAATCAGCAAAACGCAGATATTTCAATGCTCTGTTATAATTACCGTTATATTTTGCAATAACCGCCAAAAAGCGCAAAGCTTGCTGTTTATCATCTGTTTTTCGATAATACTCGCGGGCAAGAACTTCTGCCTCATCATATCTGTCAAAGTATATAAGACATTTTATCTGTCTGTCTAATAAATCATCCGTCTCTTTAATTTTAAGACATTTCTGTAAATATTCATAAGCGTTTTTAATATCATCTATTTCGCCGTATGTTTCCATAAGCTTATAATACAGATTGTATCTGTCTTTATAATCTTTGGCTTTCAAAAAGTTTGCAAGGGCTGCTTCATAATCCTCAGGCTTACGTGCATAGTAAATAAAACCTAAATTATAAAAATATGCAGCAGAATTTTCATCCGCCTCAACAACCTTTTGAAGATAATATTCTGATTTCTCGTTATCCTCTATGTAGTTAAACATACACGATAAAAATACATTTATCAGCCAATCATCACTGCCAAATTTTTCAGCAAGTTCAATGGCTTTAAGACATTCTTTTTTCTTACCCATCCGCCCAAGTGCAAAGCCAAGTCGAACATAGCCGTAGGCGTATTCAGGGTTAAGTTTTACCGCCTGTTTTGCATACTTTACAGCCTTTTTCTGGTCATCAAAAAAGACATAAGCCTTTGAAAGGTATGCACATTGCTCTGCAGTCGGATGTTTTTCAGCCTCAAGCATTTTTATAACATCACCAGCTGTAACAGCGTTGATAAAAATCTTTGCGTCTTCATATTTTGTATAAAAGTTATCGTACATTTTAACCCTTGCCGCAAAGGAATATATGCGGTCTCTAACCTTATTACAAATATAAAGACGGTTTGTCGCAGATTAATCTTTAATATTTTTGTACAAATATTTACATAAGTTTAAATTTTAACTATTTAAACAGCCATCCTTTACGTTTTTTTGATGGCGCAAGCGTCGGCTGTGCGGCGGGTTCTACTATCCGTGAAGGAGTTTGCGATACACTCGCAGCCTGTTTAGGACTAAATACTCTTGTTGAAATAGCATTAATATATTTGTCATCCAGATGAGCGTAATCAAACAGAATTACACCCTCTATATCAAGCTTTCTTGTTTCGTGAATTTCTCTTATTAAGTCCTCTTCACTTCCGCCCATAAAAGTTACGAACAAACCGGCAAACAAATCCGTAGTCGCGGTTTTATGCTGTAAAACTTCAAGAACCATAGAATTAAGAGTTTTTGCATTACAAGTCAAAAATAACGGTGTAAATCCGTCGACATAATTGTTTACCGACCAGGTCTGCCAGCTTTGTAATTTTGAAACATAAGCAGCTTTTGCATCAGGGAATATTACTGCACTCAAATAAATATCGCAATCTCTTGCAAGTTTTCCTATTCTTGCCACAAAATCCGTAACTTTTTGTCTTCTGTAATGCCCCCACTGAGACCATAATTCATCGTAATTTGTTAAGTTAACGGGATCTTTTCCGTATTTGGAATAAAATTCGCTTCTGGCATATTCGGTATACCCCCAGTTGCTTATTGCAGAATTGCTTACTGCCTGCGGGTACCTGATATAATCAAGATTTACTCCGTCAGGTTTATAGTTACAGATAATTTCTTTTATCAGTTCTTCTAAAAAGTTTTGAACCTGAGGATTGGCGGGGTCAAGGAAGTAACCGTTATGTTCGGATACGGACGGCGTAGCCGCGGCTGATTCATAAAATTGTTTTGTTTTATTTCCCCATTCAGGTTTAACCGCAAGGATATTCTTCGGATTTGATTTAGGATTTTGGTTTCCTACATAGAAAGTTTCGAACCAGATATGAACTTTTATTTTATTTTTGTGAGCCTCTCTAATCCAGATTTTCAGAGGGTCAATTCCGTTAAATTTTTCATTCTGCGAGATAAACCCGTATTTATCCATTGTTTTACTCGGAAAAATTGTTCTTCCGTGGAAATAGGTTTCAATAAATACATTATCAATTCCTGAATTTTTAATTTTTTTAACCGCAGCAATAATATCAGCTTCCGTGGTTTCTGTCGGACGAAGCCATACTCCTTTGAACTCGTTATTTTTAAAAGGTATTACACTTTTCAGTGCGGAATTCGCCGATTTTATTGCAAGTTGGGAAAGTTTTTGGGCATCACCGGGGTTGCGTTCGGCTTTTTTAAGATAATTCTCGGCGGCTTTAATAAAATCCTCAGGCGAAGACATATCATAATCAGGATTTTTTGAACTGTAATAATTAATCATATTTTTTGCTTCGTCAATTTTGTGACGTGCTTCAAACATGAGACTGTCAGAGGTTGTATAAGTTGTAATTACACCTGTTCTCTGGTCATAATATATTTTGGTCCCGACGGATATATTTGCATTTATCCAAGATTTTGCAGTACCATGCCCGCTGATAACCGCGCCGTTTTCGGGAATAAAAGAATCGGCACCGCTGAGTTCGGTAACAATATTGCCATCTATTATAGCTTCTGTACCAAACTCGTTTGTATGAGTACGTTCACCGTAATCTCGCGTATACAAAATAAGCTGATTGGCACCTCTTGAACCCGGAAAAAATTTGCCGTCTTTATTAGAATTCGGAGTTGGATTGACGGCATTTATCTGACGTCTTGACTGATTAAAAAGAATTTCGCCTCTTTTTACCATATAAGGTTCAAGCATGCTTATCTGAGCTGCCGACGCCATAATATTCCCTGAAAGAATCATCACCGTAAATATCGTTAATATTTTAATGAATTTCATTTTTACTCCCTAATGATATAATAATATTCGGATTCATCGTAATTTAAACTCTCTATTTGCTCTAATTTTTGTTGAATTTCAAGAGCTTTTTCAGGATTTATTTGAGATGATACCTTGTAAAAATTCTTTGCGTTTTCCAAATCCCCGAGTTTTTCATAAAGCATTGCAAGCAGGTAATTAAGTTCTACATTATTTTCATACCCGTTCTGATAGGATAAGAGATAATGTCTCAATGCTCTGTTGTAATCGTTTCTTTTTATGTAATAGTCAGCGAAATAGAAATTCGCATACGGATTATAGTAATCCAGATTTGTAGCTTTGAAAAATTGCTCCTTAGCGAATTTATCTCTTTTCAGATTATCATAAATTCTTCCCATTTGCACGTAAGCGTAAATATTTTTGAAATCGGCTTTTGTTGCAAGATAATATTTTCTCATTGCGTAACGTAAAGCTTTTTCTTTTGCGTTTTTATTTTCAGCCGAAAAAGCTCTTTCAAAGAAGATATCGCCTTCCTCATTAAGAGCTTCCGGATTAAGCATTGAATAATCAAATCTGTCTGAAAAATATTCCAGAGAGCCTTTTTGCACCGCACCAACCTGTGCACTGCAAAAAGAGGTGATTATGAGAATGAAAAAAACAGTATATACAAAATACTTCTTACAAATCTTCATAACTTGGAGTTTGCATTCTGAGATCTCTCAGCATGAATTGATTATCATCACGAGAAGGATCCAGATAATCCATGAATTTTAAGAATTTATTTTTGTTTCGAATTTTGTTTTGTTCTTCCGCACGAAAATCGATTCCGTTTGAATAAGCCTTATTATACTGAATCAAGCGGATAGCTTCAGAAGAATAGCCGTTATTGTACAAATATTCGGGAGCGGTTGTTTCGTGGATATCAACTGCCGCAAAAGACGGTATTGCACAAAGTAACATTAATGTAGATAAAATAATACTTTTTTTCATAATTCACCTCATAATATATTATGATAATACTTTTTTTCAGAGTTACAAATATATTATAAATTCTTTACAAAAAAATAAAATGAATTATTTGTATGATTTTCTTATAATTTCTTCCAACTTTTCAAGAAGCATATTTTCAGGAACTTTAGCAACGATTTCGCCTTTTTTAAAAACAAGCCCTTCGTTGACGCCTCCTGCAATCCCAAAATCGGCATGGCGGGCTTCACCGGGTCCGTTAACCGCACACCCCATTGTTGCAATTGTAATCGGATAAGGTAAATCTTTAAATCTTTCTTCAACACGTTTTGCAAGAGAAATCAAATCAATTTGAGTTCTGCCGCAAGTCGGACATGATACGAAATTTACACCGCGTTCTCTGAGATTCAAACTCTTCAAAATATCAAAACCTGCACTGACTTCTTCTACAGGGTTTTCTGTCAATGAAACTCTTATAGTATCACCGATACCTTCTGCAAGAAGGGTTCCTAATCCAACGGAAGACTTAATCAAGCCTCCGCGTAGAGTACCTGCTTCAGTTACTCCAAGATGAAGCGGGTAAGGAATTTTTTCGGCAATCGAGCGGTAAGCTTCTATTGTAGTCAAAACATCCGAAGATTTCAGTGACACTTTTATTAAATCAAAATTCAAATCTTCAAGGATTTCAATGTGTTTCATTGCGCTTTGAACCATTTTTTCCGAAAGCGGAATATCTTTATCCAGAAGTTCTCGTTCAAGAGAGCCGGCATTAACTCCTATACGAATAGGAATTTGCTGTTGTTTTGCGAGATTTACGACAGCCTCAACATTTTCTCTTTTTCCGATATTTCCGGGATTCAAACGAAGCGCATTAATACCGTTATTAATACACTGAATCGCTAACTTATAGTCAAAATGAATATCTGCAACAAGCGGAACCTCCGAACGTTTAACTATCTCTTTAATCGCATCTGCGGCTTCTGTGTTCAATACTGCAAGTCTTACTATTTCGCAGCCTTTATCAGATAATTCTTTAATCTGACGGCATGTAGATTCAACATCACGTGTATCCGTGTTGCACATCGATTGTACGCTAATCGGGTTATCTCCGCCGATTTTCACATTTCCTATTGAAATTACTTTTGATTTTCTTCTGTTTATCATATAATAATATTAGCATAAATAAGAAAAGAGGAGTAATTTATATGAAAGTTGCGGTTATATCTGATATTCACGGAAATTTCCAGGCACTCGAGAGCGTAATTCTTGATATAGGCAAAGAAAAATGCGACAAAATCTGGTGTCTCGGCGACCTTGCAATGGCAGGACCTCAACCGAGAATGGTTTTGTCTTATATTATGGAACACGGATATGACTGGACGATTATTCAGGGAAATACCGACAAATTAATTTCCGACTTCACTCCAAAAATATTTGAAGCCCTTAAAGAAAAAATGCCTGTTATGGCAAATGCATTGATGGATGATGTTTTGATTATTGAACAGGAAAGAAAAGATTTCTTAAAAAACCTTCCGCCAAGAAAAGAAATGATGGTAGAGGGAGTTTCCGTACTACTGGTTCACGGTTCTCCGAGAAAAATGAATGAAGATATTCTTCCTAATATGAAACTGTCTCAGGTAGAAGAAATGATTGAGGGTGAACTGGCGGACTTAATCCTTTGCGGACACACACACATTCCATGCGGATATCAGACGTTAACTAAGAAAACCGTTGTAAACGTCGGAAGTGTCGGTCGCCCTATGACAGGAATTCCAAAAGCAAATTACGCAATTATTGAATTTGACAGAGGAACATTTACAGTTAAACACAAAGAAATTGAGTATGATTACGCTACCGCCGCAGAAATTATGAGAGTCCGCGGTTTTGAAGGCTGCGACCAAATTTCAGACCAACTGCTTATGCCTGTTATTCGACATCTGTAATTTGATTTCGAAAAATGTTCGTGATAAAGTTGCTGTAAGATTGTTGAGATTGTTATGAATATAGATAAAGAAAAACTTGTTTCTTATATAAAAAAATTAGCCGAACCGAAAGTTCTTGTAATCGGCGACCTTGCACTTGATGAAATGATTTACGGCGACGCCGAAAGAATTTCCAGAGAAGCACCTGTTTTAATATTGCAGCATACGCATACAAAACTTATTCTCGGCGGAGCCTCAAACGCTGCGCATAACGTAGCAACATTGAATAACAGACAGGTCAGCGTAATCGGGGTTATCGGCGACGATTATCAGGCAGGACAATTGTTGGAAACATTTGAAAAGGCAGGAATTAACTGCGACAGAATGATTAAAGACCCGACAAGAAAAACCACAACAAAAACAAGAATTTCAGGCGCAATCACAACTTCAATTACACAACAAATCGTCCGCGTAGACAGACAAACCAATGCACCTATTTCTAAAGAAACCGAAGAAAAAGTTTTAAATGCAATCGAAAAAGCAATTCCTCAGCACGACGCGGTTATTCTATCTGATTATCATATCGGAACTTTAACAGATAAAATTATTAAACGCGCAATTGAACTTGCAAATATTTATAAAAAAGTTATTGTTGTAGACGCGCAAAAAGATTTGGAAAAATATAAAGATATTACATCTATGACGCCAAATCTTCCGGATACTCAAAAATCGGTCGGGTTCACGATTGAATCCGAAGAAGATTTGAAACGCGCAGGCGACAAACTTCTTTATAAGACTTTTGCGCAAGCGGTTCTAATTACCTGCGGTGCAGACGGAATGTTCGTTGCAGAACCCGATAAAAAATATACTAAAATTCCTGTATTCAACAAATCTGAAGTGTTTGATGTTACGGGTGCCGGTGATACGGTTACGGCTGTATACAGCCTTGCGCTTGCGGCGGGCGCTGAACCTGCCTATGCGGCTGTCATCGGTAACGTTGCGGCAAGTATCGTCGTTAGACAATACGGCTGCGCTACAACCACGGTAGAAGAACTGCTTTCTGCCGTCGAAAAACTCTAAGAGGAGAAAAATATGGAAAATGTTAAATTTAAAACGGTCGATTTTATTATTATTGCAGGTGTAATCCTTGCGTTAATCGTGGGATTTTTTACTGTCAAAAACTTCCGTCAAACAGCGGACAAACAAATTGAGGCAACTTCGCCAATAACTTTTGACGTATTTATCCGCGGAATTACATACACAGGCAAAAGCCTTCCCATTAAAAACGGCGATACAACTTTTATAAGTATCAGAAACGTTCCGTATTCCGATTTGCAGATTGTCGGCGTAAAATCAGAAAGAAGAAAAGTTGTTTTGCCGCGCCTGAACGACATAAAAAATACACTTGTTGTTGACGACCCTGCGCAAAGCAATGTTTACGATATTCTGGTATCTTTGACAGATACGGCTAAAATCACCAAAGACGGCGCGGTTGTCGGCGGGAATAAAATTAAAATCGGTCTTCCGATTACTCTTGAAGGAAAAGATTATAAATTCAACGGAACAGTTTCTAATTTGCAGGTTAGTGCGGATTCCGAAATCATGAATCACAGCGATGATATTCAATAGTTTTTTTAATTTTACACAAAATAAATTGCAATATTTATACGAAAACAGTTTGTTCTTACAATGTCTTGACAAACTGATTTTCGTGTCGATTTTGGCTGTAATTTTTGCATCAACGGTATGTTCTTCGGATGCAATCGGCTTTATCGCATTGATTACGATATTTTTAACCTTTATAAAAGTCTTAACAAAAAAAGGCGAAAAATTTGAACCTAATACTTTCGAAATATGGTTACTCGTATATTTTATGCTTGTTATAGTAAGCCTTGCAGGCTCGACGCTTTTTGCATTGAGTTTGAAAGGTTTTATGAAAACCGTAACATATCTCGGCTTTTATGTCTCTGCGGCACATTATTTAAAAACAAACAAAAATAATATTCCTTATATTCTTGGAGCAATCGGTTTATGCGTAAGCTTTGAGGGAGTAATCGGGTTCTTACAAAACTTTGCACATGTTGAAGAAATTTCCACCTGGCAGGATGTATCCAAATTGAATCCTGAAGAAGTCATGACTAGAGTTTACGGAACACTGAAACCATACAATCCCAACCTTCTCGGCGGGTATTTTGTAGCGGGAATTCCTTCGTTATTCGGATTAAGTGCATATTTTGCAGTCATCAAGAAATATAAATTCGCGATTTTATCGGCGATAATGACATTAATCTCGGTTACATCCCTGTTTTTGACAGGCTGCCGCGGCTCATATATCGGTTGTATGGTAATTTTTGCGGGAATTTTCCTAATCTCGGCAAAATATTTATGGAAAAATTATAAAAATCTGTATCTGTCATTTATTGCGGGTTGTTTTGCATTATTTACGGCGGCAATGCTTTTTGTTACATCTCTCAGAGTAAGAGTTTTGTCAATTTTTGCAATGCGTCAGGATTCGTCAAACTCGTTCAGATTTAACGTTTATCAATCTTCGTGGCAGATGTTCAAAGACAACTGGATTCTGGGAATCGGCGTTGGAAATAAGAACTTCCGCGAAATCTACGGGTTATATATGCGCACAGGTTTTGATGCATTAAGCGCTTACAATATATTCCTCGAAACCGCAGTTGAAAGCGGAATCTTTGCTCTGCTCGCTTTTCTCGGATTCATTACTACATTAATCAAAAATTCAGTCCGTTACGTTTTAAAATCCGCAAATATAACTAATGTAATCTTTATTTCAACAGCATTAATTTCAATTTGTGCGGTAATGGTTCACGGATTTGTCGATACGGTATTTTTCAGACCGCAAATCCAGTTCTTATTCTGGACAATGGTTGCGATAGTGTCTTCGATTTTATACTCAAAAAAAGTGTAAACTTTTCGTTACATAAGTAAAAATATTTAAAGATAACGTACTCAAAAGCCGTTAAAGTATTTGAGAAACTCTAACGGAAAGGACTACGCCCAAATGGGATTGAGCGCATCACAAGCGAGATTATTGAGTATCACGGCAAGATTGTCGGATAATGAACTGCGCTCGCAGACTATTACTACGGCGAAAATGTCCCTTGC
>CAOJDT010000041.1 GCA_948433295.1 uncultured bacterium | reverse complement strand
TTTGAAGAGAAATGCTTTAGGGTTCTGTAGACGCAGCTCTCTGACACTAGAAAGCCAGGAAGCACGAGAAATTCCAGAGGTGAGTTGCAGCACTACTCCGGAACAAAAAAGTAAAAATAACTTAGCACAATTAATTACAAACTACACTAAAAATATAAAGACGTTTTTAAAGAGAAATGTCTTTTTGGTATTGACCCACGATAACGATAAAAGAAAAACAAAAATAAAACACCCTGCAACCAGCACTGTGCCTACTGACACGGTGACATCGGTGTTGAAAAGAGTTATAATGAAAAATAGTATAGAAAGCGGAGGATGTATGAAAAAAGGATTCACTCTTGCCGAAGGTGCTGCGCACGTAGCCAATTGTAACAATATGCGTAAAAGCGCTGCCCGAATTATTGGGGCTCTCGCCGGAGTAACGTCCGGCTCGACCAGACGGGCTGGGTTCGCTCAGGCTCACACGGCGCCCTACCCAAAATTCGGTTTCACTCTTGCCGAAGTTCTAATCACCCTTGGTATAATCGGAATAGTAGCGGCTATGACAATGCCGACGCTGATGGCTCATAATAAAAAAGTTACAATAGAAACAAGATTAAAAAAATCATATTCAATAATGAATCAGGCAGTTACACTTTCCATTGCAAACGGAACCTGGACTCGACCACCTCTGGATCATAGAGGTGATAATATACTATTAAAATCCTGGATGGACACAGCTCTTTTACCTTATTTAAAACATAAAGAATGTGAAAATGTAGATGGTAGAATTTGTATTCAAATGCCTGACGGAAGCAGAATGTATTTTCATAATAACGCTCAGATACATATTAACTATTATATAAACAAAGTAAAACATAATGGTAAGAGAGGAATAGATATATTTTATTTCTTTTTAGACTATGAACCAACAAAATTGGGCTATTTTTATCCGAGTGGCTATTCGTATACTAATGCAGACAACGAAAACGGTACCTTTTATGATAAATATGTATATGGAAATAGAGAGGATATGATAAAATTCTGTAAAATATTATCATTTAATGATGAATCTAATACCTGTGCATTATTAATTATGCATGACGGCTGGGAAATTAAAGATGATTATCCAATAAAAATAAAATAAAAAGCTCCTATTTAGGAGCTTTTTTTATTTTAAATCCTCTATAATTTTATCCAATTGTTTTTCGAGATGTTCGTAATCTTTGTTGTTATCCACAACGTAATCCCAATCTTTAATATGGTCTAAACCGATTTCCGTAATATCGTCTTCCCCAACTAATGTGCCTCGCTGTGCTCTGGTTTCGCGGGAGGCTTCTACTCGTATTGTTTTTGCTCCCGCATCTTTTAACATATTATATTCGTGTTCAACGCGGGCATCGGTTACCATAATGTTTCCCGGTTCCTGAATAACTTTTTTCAGCCAGTAATCAGGATCCTGTGAACGTCCCCAGTTTCCGAGTGTAATCAAATCTTTTCTGTATAAAGCTTTATTTTTTTCAATTTCTTCGTAAGTTAAATTTTTCTGTCTTCCGTATTCGAGTTTTATTGAATCACCTATCGCACATCTGTGATAATCGGGCATTTTTTTTAGCATAATTTTTGCTGCCGTGTCTTTGCCCGAAAATTGTTTTCCTGAAAATAATAATATTTTTAATGCCATTTTTGTCTCCTTGATATTTACTAAACTATCATAATAATGAAATTCCTGCACTATTCCCGTAACATTTTTAAACATAAAATTTGCAATTTTGCTATGTTAGTCGTAGGATGAAAAAGCACGCGTTTTACTTACGGTGTATTTGTGCGTGCGAATGAGTGTAAATAGTACAATATTGGGACATGTTATGGCTTTAAATTTTCAGGAATTAGTTTTTAATTTACAAAAATTCTGGTCGGATTACGGCTGTATTATTCAGCAGCCTTATGATATTGAAAAAGGTGCTTCTACGATGAACCCTGCAACTTTCTTGCGTTCGCTGGGACCTGAACCGTGGAATACTGCAATGATTGAACCTTGCAGACGACCGACCGATGCAAGATATGGTGAAAATCCTAACAGATTGGGACATTATTACCAATTTCAGGTTATTTTGAAACCTTCTCCGGATAATGCTCAGGAACTTTATTTGAAAAGTTTGGAAGCTATGGGGATTGATTTGAAAGAACATGATGTAAGATTTGTTGAAGATAACTGGGAATCTCCGACTCTCGGTGCTGCCGGTGTGGGCTGGGAAGTTTGGCTTGACGGTATGGAAATTACTCAATTTACGTATTTCCAACAGGTCGGCGGTTTGGAGGTTAAACCTGTTGCGCTCGAATTGACTTACGGGCTTGAACGTATCGCTATGTATCTTCAAAATAAAGAATCGGTTTACGATATTATGTGGAATGATACGCTTAAATATGGTGAAATCTTCTTGCAAAACGAAATCGAACAATCAAAATATAACTTTGAAGTGAGCGATGCAAAATCACTTTTCACAATGTTTGATTTATATCAAAAAGAAGTTGATAATTGTGTTGAGGCAAAACTCGTTTTGCCTGCTTATGATTACGTTTTGAAATGTTCTCATACCTTTAATCTTCTTGATGCGCGCGGCGTAATCAGTAAGGACGAAAGAATTAATTTTATTAACAGAGTAAGAACAATGGCTTCGGCTGTAGCAAAATTGTATGTAGCTCAGAGAGAAGAACTCGGTTTCCCTCTTTGTAAAGATAATAATAAATAAGGAAGAAAGAATTGGCAGAAAAATACCATCGTGCGACTTTATCTCGCAATTTTTTGAAAACTATTACACGTATTAAAAACCCTGATGAAATGCTTGAAGAAGCTAAGGGTGAAGGATTGGAAAAAACTCTCGGCGTCTGGGATTTGATTATTCTTGGAGTGGGCGCGATTATCGGTTCGGGAATTTTTGCGGTAGTAGGTATTGCGGCAGCGGGAAGTGCCGACGGTTCGGCATTGGGTGCGGGACCTGCGCTTATGGTTTCGATGATTATTGCAGCTATTGCGTGTATTTTTTCTGCGCTTTGTTATTCCGAATTTGCGACAATGATTCCTGTTGCGGGTGGTGCTTATACCTATACTTTCGCAACGCTCGGTGAATTCGCGGCATGGATGGTCGGATGGGTTTTGATGCTTGAATACGCAATCGGATTTATTGCGGTTGCGTGTGCCTGGTCAAACCATTTTGTGCAGTTTTTGAGCGGGTTTGAAAGATTCTTGCCTGCTTGGCTTGCGCATCCGCCGATGTGGCTTGTTAACGATGTTTTTGCGGCAGGTAAAATTGTTGCGGAAAATCCTGATGCCTATGTGCCGAGACTTTTTGGAGTCCCGATTTGCATAAACCTTCCTGCAATTTTGATTGTGCTTTTGATGACTGCAATTCTTGTTAAAGGTACAAAGGATTCTACTAAAATGGCAGGAATCATGGTTGTTGTAAAACTTGCGGTAATTGCATTGTTTGTGCTTGCAGGTGCATTTTATGTAAGACCGGAAAACTGGGTTCCTTTTGCGCCGAACGGTGCTGAAGGTATCTTTGCAGGTGCGTTTTTGATATTCTTTGCATATATAGGATTTGATGCTCTTGCTACGGCTGCAGAAGAATGTAAAAATCCTCAAAAAGATTTGCCGATTGGGATTATCGGTTCTTTAATCATAACAACTATCGTGTATGTACTTGTGGCACTTGTTTTAACAGGAATTATGAATACAAGTTCCACAGTGCCTTTGGACTTTTTGAAAGCTCCTATGGCTTACTGCATGTCTATCAATAATATGAATTGGGCGGCAGGACTTATTTCAATCGGTTCGCTTGCAGGTTTAACTTCGGTACTGCTTGTTTTGGAAATGGCTGCGACAAGAATTCTTTATGCAATGAGCCGCGACCACTTTATTTCAAAACGTTTCCAGAAATTACACCCGAAATTCCACACACCTGCGCTTTTGACATGGACTGTAGGGATTCTGGCGGTTGTCGGAATTTTGACACTTAATCTTGATGTTGCCGCTGAACTCTGTAATTACGGAACATTCACTTCATTTATTGTTGTGTGTGTAGCGGTGTTAATTTTAAGAAAAACCGACCCTGAAAGACCGAGACCGTTTAAGGTGCCGTTTTCACCGTTTGTACCTGCAATGGGTATCATTTGCTGCGGAGGGTTAATGATTTATAAATCAATGCAGCCTTCGGGTTCGGCATTGTTGTTCCCTGTGTGGCTCGGTGTAGGCGCAATGATTTATTTGCTTTACGGTTTTGTAAAAAACAGATTGAACGAAAATAAACTTCATAACGAAAAAGTAAAACAAAGAAAACAGGAATTATCAAAATAGATGGATATTAAAAACATAATCAGCAATATGCTGTCTAAAAAAAGCCCCGATGAATTAATTGCGACCAGTAAAAAATCGGAATTAAAGAAAACTTTGAACGTATTTGACCTTATCGTAATCGGTATAGGTGCGGTTGTCGGTACAGGAATTTTTACGATTATCGGAACAGCCATTCAGGGCGGACCTGAAGGTGTAGGTGCGGGACCTGCTATTGTTTTATCAATGGTTATGGCGGCTGTTGCGTGTGTTTTTTCGGCACTTTGTTACAGTGAAATTGCCGCAATGATTCCTGTTGCGGGAAGCGCATATACTTATACTTACGCTACTATGGGCGAATTTATGGCATGGATGGTTGGTTGGATTTTGATGCTTGAATATGCCATCGGAAATATTACCGTGGCTTGCGCGTGGACGGGGTATTTTGTACAGTTTTTAAAAGGTTTTAAAGCTGTTCTTCCTGCTTTTATCGTTAATTTTCCGATGTGGCTCAGAAACGATTACAGATTTATGCTTTCATATTGTGACAAGTACGGATTAGACCCGCATTCTCAAATGCCGTTTTTGTTTGATAAAATCCCTTTTGCCGTGAATCTTCCTGCAATGGCGATTGTACTTGTTCTTACTCTGCTTTTGATTAAGGGTGTAAAAGAATCCACAAGGGTTGCGAGTATAATGGTCGGCGTAAATATGTTTATGATAATTTCTTTCATAATCGTGGGTGCGTTTTACGTGAAGCCTGAAAACTGGACACCGTTTGCACCGGGAGGTTTTGAAGGCGTATTTATGGGCGCATTTTTAATCTTTTTTGCATATATAGGATTTGATGCTATTTCTACAACAGCGGAAGAAACAGAAAATCCTCAGAGAGATTTACCGATTGCAATTCTCGGAACTCTTGTGATTTGTACGATTTTGTATGTGTGTGTGGCGCTCGTTTTAACAGGAAATGTTCCTCTCGGACAAATTGATATTCAGGCTCCTATTGCGCATGCGATGCGTGCAGTCGGAATGGACTGGTTTGCGGGCTTAATTTCTATCGGAGCACTGTGTGCGTTGACTTCTGTGCTTTTGATTTATCAGCTTGGTACGACAAGAATTCTTTATGCAATGAGCCGCGACAGATTTTTGCCAAAATCATTGAGATTAATTCATAAAAAATTCAGAACTCCGCATGTTTTGACATGGATTTCGGGGCTTGTGGTAATTGTTTGTGCGTTGTTTATGGATTTGAATATTTCGGCAGAACTCTGCAACTTTGGAACATTTACATCATTTATAATAATCTGTATTGCGGTATTGATTTTGCGTAAAACAGAGCCGAACAGAGAAAGACCTTTTAAAGTTCCGTTTTGTCCGCTTTTTCCAATACTCGGAATTTTAACATGCGGAGGGTTAATGGTTTATTCAATGGGTTCTTTGAAAACATCGGCAACTTATTTCCCACTGTGGCTTTTAATCGGAGTATTGATTTACGCTTCATACGGTTATGCGCAAAAACGTCTTGAAGAGAAAAAACGTGCGAAATACTCCGCACCTAAATCTAAAGTTGAAGTTTAAATAAAAATATGATATAATATATAAAAAAGGAGAGTAAAAATATGTTGAAATGCAGTCATAGAACCAATTTCGGGGGGGGGGGGCAAGTAATTTAAGCTCTCTTGATAACTTTTTAAATGCATTTATGCTTGCAGAGGTGCTTATTACGTTAAGTATTATAGGTATAGTTGCAGCAATGACGATGCCGACGCTTATCCAAAAACAACAGCGAAAAGCTTACGGTGTGCAATTGAGAAAGTTTTACAGCCAGATGACGCAGGCTATTTTGCTTGCAGAAAATGAACACGGCGAAATTGAAAATTGGTCAAGAGCAGGCAACTTAAGAGACGATGACCCTGAGATTGCTGGTCAAAAAAATTATGAAGAAATGAAAGCCTATTGGAACAAATATTATGCACCTCATATTAAAACTATAAAAATGGAACGGTCAATAAGAAATGGTAATAAGAATGCAAAAATTTATCTCGCGGATGGAACAACAATTGATGCTTGGAATGGCGGTTGTATGACTTTTGGCTATGATGTTAATGGTGATAAAAAACCTAATAAAAATGGGATAGATCTTTTTGGCTTTAATATATGTGAAAAAAGAAGTGAAAGGGCACTGTATACAGGAAACAATAAAGTTTTCATGCCTTCAGGTTCAATTAAGCTTGTAAATAGGGATAAAGCTTTACAATTTTGTAAATCGACGCAACAGTGTGGCGCCTTGTTAATCATGTATGATGACTTTGAATTTAAAGACGATTATCCATGGTAAATTTGCGTATTATTGTTCGCTAATATGAAAATCACTGCCTAACCGTTCTTCAAGTGATTTAATAAGTTCTGACAGAGGAATTCCAAGTGCTTCTGCTATTCTCCATAGCATAGTTAATTTCGGGTCAATTTTGCCGTTTTCAATACGGCTTAAATTGCCCGAGTCAAGCTCGTATTCATATGCAAAAAGTGTTTGAGACTTTTTGATTTGTTTTATTCGTTTGTCTTTTAATGTTTGTCCAAACTTTTTTATTAATTGTAAAGTTTTTTCATTCTTGTATTGCATATATACAGTTTATTGTATAAAATAATATTAAGCTCCTGTATGTATACAGGAAAGAAAAAGGAAAATTATTTATGCGTAAAGCTTTTACATTGGCAGAAGTTTTAATTACACTGATGATAGTAGGTGTGGTTTCCTCAATGACTTTGCCATCAGTTATAGGGAAATATAATAAAATCCAAACTGTTACAAAATTAAAAAAATCATATACTGTTTTGAGTCAGGCGATTAAATTATCTGAGGTTGAAAATGGAAGTCTTGATTATTGGGACTATACTCTTTCGACAACCGAGTTTTGGCAAAGGTATTTAGCTAAATATATATCAATTGGTAGTAAAACTTTAACCCAGTCGGGTATACAATATCGTTACTTAAACGGAGAAGCTTGCAGGGAGACTTTTTGTGTAAGAGATTCTTATTCAGTATTCTTATCAGATGGAACATCGGTTGTAGTTTCAGCTTTTACAGGATTCTCAAACGGTAGAGTTATAATGTTAGATATAAACGGGAGTAAAGAACCTAATATGCTGGGCAAAGATTTTTTTGCTTTTGCTATTATTAAAAAATATGGTTTAGCACCATTCGGTTATAAAAATTTCGGGTTTGGCGGCAACCAAGCTGAGGATGAGGATAATCCGTTTAGTTACAATCAGATTTTTGGAGAATATAACAGAGATGTTCTAACCGGTTCACAGAAATATTCATGTAATAAAAATCGCAGAGGAGTGTGGTGTTCTGCTTTGATTTTGATGGACGGGTGGAATATAAAAAATGATTATCCGTGGTAATTTATCTGAAAAGAGGTCAGGTAAATATTTATTAAATTATCCCTCTGACGCTTGTTTTTAATGCTTTACGCGGTATTATAGTTGTAGAGTATACAATAATTATATATAAAGATTAGAGGGTTAAAGATAAACATGATAAAGTTGAATTATTCCGCTGTCGATGAAATACTCATCGGTCAGGAAAACGGGTTAAATCTTAAAGAAGAGTTTGCGGCTTATAAAGATTCTATCGCGCAAATTATTACAGGTTTAAATCAAAGAAAAGATAAACCCGGTCAATGGCTTCAGTGGATGAACCTCGGCTATAATGAAGAAACTCTCTGGTATGTTAAAGAATATGCCGCTATGATTAAAGGCAGATTCGAAAATATTCTGGTTTTGGGTATAGGTGGCTCTGCGCTTGGAGGAATTGCTGTTACGGAAGCACTTTTGAAACCTTACTGGAATTTATTGTCCGAGGAACAAAGAGACGGATTGCCGAGAATTTTTTTCCTTGATAATATTGACCCGGATTCAATGACCGGTTTACTTGATATGCTGGATTTGAGCAAAACGCTTGTAAACGTAATAACAAAATCAGGTGATACCGCTGAAACCATGTCACAATTTATGATTGTGAAAGACAGGCTTGAAAAAGAACTTGGCGATACTTACAGATATAATATTGTGGCTACTACAGATAAAAGAACCGGAATTCTAAGACAAATTTCTGAACAGGAAGGCTACAAGACATTTGTTGTTCCTGACGATGTCGGCGGTAGGTTTTCGGTATTTTCAGCAGTAGGACTTTTGCCTTTTGCGTTGGTCGGTATTGATGTAGACTCTATTGTGAATGGAATTAAAGATATGGATTTGGCATTGAAAAATACCGATATTCACAATAATATTGCGGCACAGAACGCTTTGATTCATTATCTTATGGATACCCAAAAAGGTAAAAATCTTTCGGTTATGATGCCTTATTCAAGCCGTTTAAAATATGTTTCTGATTGGTATGTTCAATTGTGGGCGGAATCTTTAGGTAAAAATAAAAATAAAAACGGAGAAGATGTAAATGTGGGACCTACTCCGATTAAAGCTCTCGGAGCCACTGACCAGCATTCTCAAATTCAACTTTACAATGAAGGTCCGAATGATAAAGTTATAAACTTCATCAGAGTGGAAGAGTTTGATAATACCTTGGAAATTCCTAAAATTTTTGAATACACAGGTATAGGTTATCTTGGCGGTAAGTCGATTAATCAGCTTATTAATGCGGAAGCGGATTCGACAAAAGTTGCGCTTGAGGATTACAACAGACCTACGGTGACTATTTCATTGCCGAAAGTTGATGCTTATAACGTTGCTCAGCTTTTGTATATGTTGGAAGTCCAAACCGCAATTATAGGCGAATTATATAACATTAATACATTTAATCAGCCGGGTGTAGAACAAGCAAAAAATTATACGTACGCGCTTATGGGACGTGCGGGTTATGAGGATTCTGCGCAAACTCTTCAGAATAAAATGGCTGATGTATAATAATTGATATTTGTGTTTTAATTATTATACAGGATATGTGTATATGAAAAAAATATTATTAATCATAATGATATTCGCAGCAGTCACAGGCATGCCGTCATTTGCGGAAAATCTGCCAGTCTTAAAGGCAGGAGTTTCTCTTGAAAAAAGAGTTCCGGCAACGTTGATGGGTACCTGGCGTGTGGCGGCGGCTTTGAAAAATACGGATAGCCCGCAGAATTTCAAACAAACAAGTGTTGATATTTGGAACTTATCCAGAACTGATGACGTCATTAATTTAAGTAATCCGTTTACGGGTGCAAGCGCCTCGATTACGGTCAATTACGTGAATAAAAATACAATCAAATTTACAAAAACAGGGGATTATGATAACCAGAAGTTGACGGATTCGGTTGAGATTACAATTGTCGGAAACAGTTTTACGGGAGTGAATACACTTTTATTAAGGACTTATTCGGACGCGGATAATTCTCTAATCAGCGAGAAAAAGGCAACTTATGTTTTGAAAGGTGAAAAAATTTCAGGAGCAGATATTTTAGGAAAATGAGGATAATATAATGCAAAGTTATGATTTTGATGTAGTTATTTTAGGCGGAGGTCCTGCAGGGCTTTCTGCGGGAATTTATGCAAGCAGAGGTGCTGTTTCTACTGCGCTGATTGATATAAGCATGATGGGTGGTCAACCTTCAAATTATCTCGAGTTGGAGAACTATCCGGGCTTTCCGATTGTAGGCGGATATGATTTGATGGAAAAGTTTGAGGAGCATGCCGACAAGTTCGGTGTTCAAAAGTTTCCTATGCAGGAAATTGAGAGTATTGATTTGAAATCAGAACCGAAAATAATTAAAACAAAAGAAGCAGAATTCAGAGCCAAAAGCGTGATTCTGGCATGCGGTGCACAACCTATGAAATTAGGTGTTGCCGGCGAAAAAGAGTTTGTCGGACGCGGAGTTAGCTACTGTGCTGTTTGTGACGGCGCTTTTTACAAAGGTAAAGTGGTTGCAGTTGTCGGAGGCGGAAATGCCGCTGTTGAAGAGGCTATGTATTTGACCAAGTTTGCCGATAAAGTTTACGTAATCCATAGACGAAACGAACTTCGTGCGGACAAAATCGTTCAGGAAAGAGCTTTTAAAAACGAAAAAATCGAATTTATCTGGGACAGTGTTGTAAAAGAAATTAAAGGTGACGATTTGGTTCATACTGCTGTTTTAGAAAACGTTAAGACAAAAGAAGTGTCTAATCTTCCTGTTAACGGTGTGTTCCCATATATTGGCATGGTTCCGAATGTTGAATATATTTCAGGACAAATAGAACAGGATGCGGGCGGTTTTATTCTTACGGATGAAACCATGAAAACCTCTATTGAAGGCGTGTATGCTGTAGGTGATATAAGAAAAACTCCTCTTCGTCAGGTTATCACTGCGGCTTCTGACGGGGCTGTAGGTGCCGTTTATGCGGTTAAGTATCTTGAAACTTTAAAAGAATCCGAGGTTACAGTTTAATAAAATATTTTGAATACATTAGCGGAATTGTTCTTTTTATAGAGCAGTTCCGTTAATTTTTGTAATAATTAATTTAACGCAAAAAAAAGTTGCCAGTGAGTGGCAACATTAAATAAACACGAGGATATTAAGAGAGAGAGTATAAAGTATTTTAAAATATATTTGTTTCAGATGTTTAATCTGTTAATCTTTGTGTTGTTTTTCCAATCAGTAATTTGAAATTTCCCTTACATTTATATAAAGTATTTTGCGATTTGAAAATTGACTTTTTGAGAATAAAATATTACGAAATGTTAATAAAAAGTCTTCTAATATACTCCAAATGTTGTATTTGTAAAAACATCTTGTCACAAATCCATAAAGATGTTATAATATCTAATATAAAAGTTGAGAGATTAACAAGGATAAGATAGTTATGGATTTCGATATTGAAGATTTTTTAAGAAAAGCTGTATCAATTGCCGCATCTGATGTTCACCTTGCGGTCGGAGAACACCCTACGGTTCGTAAAGACGGGCGGATTATGAAAATTAATATGCCTGTTTTGACTGATGATGATATAGACCATGCTTATGATGTTTTGTTACCGCGAAGCGCTAAAGAAAACCTTGAAAATGTTTATGATTTGGACTTCGCTTATGAAATTCCGGGCTTTTCACGTTTCCGTGTTAACTTGAGTCGTCAGTTAGGTAAAAATAAGCTTGTTATAAGACTTATTCCTTACTATGTAAGAAAAATTCCTGAATTGAACCTCCCGTCTTCAATCGAACAGTTTGCAAAATTGAATCACGGTCTTGTTCTCGTTACGGGTCCTACCGGTTCAGGTAAGTCTACTACCATTGCTTCTATTATTGATTATATTAACTCAAATTATCCGAAGCATATTATTACTATCGAAGATCCTATCGAATTTATTTTTAATAACAAAAAGGCTATTGTTTCTCAACGTCAAATTCTTGTTGATACCGCATCATTCCCTGACGGGGTTAAATATGCATTAAGACAAGACCCTGATGTTATTTTTATCGGTGAAATTCGTGACAGGGAAACAATATCATCGGCTCTTAAAGCCGCAGAAACAGGTCACCTTGTGTTTGCGACAATTCACACTAACGACGCTATTCAAACTATTGACAGAATTATCAATATGTACGAACCTAGCGACAGAGACTTTGTTCGTCACCAGCTTGCACAAATTATCCGCGGTACTGTTTCTCAAAAACTTGTTCCGCTGAAAGACGGTTCCGGTCGTCGTCCTGCTTGTGAAGTTCTGGTTGTTACTTCTACAGTCAAAGATTTTATCGAAAAAGACGAACTTGAAAAAGTTTATGAACTCGTTAAAAATGGTTCGTTCAACAGTATGATTACCATGAATATGTCTTTGTATAACCTTTGTGTGAACGAATATATTACAGAAGAAGTTGCAATGAGCTTTTCGGATGACAGAACAGAACTTGCACAAATGCTTAAAGGCGTGTTCCACGGCACAAATTAATATATATAATAATGGATAGTTTTGTTACAGACGCTATAAATTTGAAGTCATATAATCTTAGCGAATCTGATAAGATTATGGTGATGTATTCAAGAGATAAGGGATTGATTAGAGGAGTTGCAAAAGGCGTTAAAAAGCCAAAGAGCAAACTCGGTGCCCGTATGGACCTGCTTGTAGCAAATAAGCTTATGCTTCATAAAGGTCGGAATCTTGATACTATTTCACAGGCTGAGGCGTTGAATACTTTTAATGCGACACGGCGTAACATGGATAAAATTTTTTATTCCATGTATATATCAGAAGTTGTGAATAATTTCGGTGTTGAAGATGATCCTTGTTCTGCGGTAATTTTTGACTTACTTTATGAGGCTCTTAATACGGTTTCGCATGCCGAAGATAAGATTCAGATTTTGAATGCGGTTTTGAAATTTCAGTTAAAAATGATGAGAGTTTCGGGCTTTTCTTTAGAGTTGGACAAGTGTCTTTGCTGTGGTAAACCCATCGAACATGAAAACATGTATTTTTCGGCACGTCTTGGCGGAGTAGTTTGCAGTAATTGTAATTCAAATTACGGATTGAAAGATGTAATGCATTACAAACTCAGAGATTTTATGTCAGTGCTTGCAAATACCGAGTTTGACGATATTACCGAATACGAGAAAAAAGCAAACGAGAAAATTTGTCTCGTCTGCTTTGAACTGTTAAAATCTTATATAAATTCTCATTCAGTTAAGAAGTTCAACTCTACTGCGATTTTGCAGGAAGTTGTTTAGTTTTTCAAATAATTCATATTATCATTTTTTAAAATATAACTTGAGCATCCCCAACCGCTACTTCCATTTTTTCCGGAAGGACAATCATCCATAGGATTCGGTGTAATCCTATTTTTCATAATATAAAATGTAAACACATCTTTACCAAAAGTATTTGGCGTCTTTTTACCATTAACATCAATCCATATCATTCCGCAGACATTCTCATCTGTAGCACCTTCGTGGCCTTGACAGCCTGCTGTTCCGGTATTACGAAGCCATAAATAACTGCCGTCTGCAAGAATCATTTTATAATGGAATACAGAGTCATAATTAGCATAATATTGACCATTCATATAGCTATAACCTTCGGGTGCAATACAACCCGGATTTTGAGCGCAAATTTTAGATGTTTTAAGATACGGAACAATATATTTTTCGGCAAATTCCGGAGAACCATGGCCTCCTTCAAAACTCCATTCATTTACATACCCGTTATCTTTAATCGACATTAACAATGCCTGATTCATAACAGAATAAAACTTTTTAACCTTTGTTACAGTTACCCTCTCTTCATTTTTCTGAATCAAAGTCGGCATAGTCATTGCCGCAACTATCCCGATTATACCTAAAGTAATTAAAACTTCTGCTAAAGTAAATGCCCGCATCAAAAGTTACCCTTTCACAATGTTAATACTAACTTTGTTAATTATTATAAACTATGTTTATACTAATGTCAAGGTATTAATATTGAGGTATTAGCATTATGAATATAAATGAAAAAATATCAGCGCGCATAAAAGAACTCCGTGCCAAAAAGAATTTGACAGCCGAAAAACTGGCTTGGTATTCGGATTTGTCAAAAAGCTGTGTGACTTATGCCGAAAAAGCTCAGCGTGATATAAGGCTTTCGACAATAGAATCCATTTGCAAAGGGTTGAATATTACGATTGCCGAATTTTTCTCAACATTTAATGATTAATTTTCAATTACTATAAATTTATATTTCGGATTTTCTGTTAATTTATCTTCAATTTCCTCAAACGTCATAAGCCCTTGCGTAGCGCCGAAAGCCGATACTACTCCCGCAGAATTTACAGAAGCATACATTAAGGACTTACCGATATCCCTTTTTGTTTTACTGAGGGCTGCACAGAATGTTGAGGCAAACGCATCACCGGCACCGAGTGTTGAAACTACCGGTCCGTCAAAAACAGGGCAATAATAATATTTCTTGCCGTCATAAGCGTATGCTCCTCTGCCTCCGTCTGTAATAACGATTATTTGTTCTTTTCCTATTTTTAATTTTTTAAACATTTCTTTTATATCAGGGTGAATTAGTTCTTCTGAGAATTTTTCGTCTCTTGTGTCAGGTCTGACAAGGATTTGTGTGGCAAGAGACGCTTCTTCTTTGTTCATTACTACGATATTTGCGTTTGCAAGAATCTTTTTGAGATAATTAAACCCTTTTTTAATACTTGTTGAACCTGCATTAAAGCAGACATAAACGTTGTTTTCATGTGCAAATGCCGCGATATCGTCCAGAACTTTTGTGCTGTCACCGTTCATTGGTGCAATGTATAAAAGTTTTGCATTTTTAATTGCATCAAAATTTATATCTGATTTTTTTATCATAGCATTTGCGCCACGGTGTGCCAGAACAGTTCTGTCTCCCTGAAAGCTTACAAGAATAATAGAGAATCCCGTACTGATTGTGCAATCCTGAATAATGTTGGAAAGATCAATATCCTTATCTTTAAAGCACTCCAAAACTCCGTCGGAATAAATATCATCACCTATTTTAAAAATAGCACTGGTTTTATAGCCGAGGTTGTGAAAATTTACGGCAGTATTAACGCCGCCGCCGCCTACGTTTGAATCGAAATCAGTAATTTCTACTTTTGCTCCGTACGGATAGCTCATAAATTCGGATTTTTTGTTCTTAGTGAAAACCGAAACAATATTGGCATCGTCACTTTCAACGAAAACATCCATTGTAGCACTTCCTATTGTTATAACATCACACATGATTCTCTCCCTTAAGTCTTTTTATAGTTTAATTTTAGCATAAATATTTGTTACATTATATTAAATTAAAGCAAAATTAATTATTCAGGAATTTATCATAATTGTATACATAAAGGAAATTTATATGAAAATTCAAAAAATTGATTTTTTACCCCGTTACAATGCACCTCTTAATCCAAATGAAAATAATAAGTCAAATACCCTTCCTCGGATAAAAACTTATAACCCTCCGGCTTATAAGGACTTTAGTCCCGCTTTTGCAGGAAGGCTCTGGCGTTCTCCGGAAAATTTTTATGGCTGTGATTTTAATCAGAAAAATATGCCCGCTACGATGAAAGAATACCTTGATGAAGATTTCGAAGATAGGCAAAAAATGCCGCCTGCGCAAATGCTTACGTTAGTATTCGCTGATGTTAAGAATGCAAAATCTTTAAAAGAGGTTAAAGAACTCTATCCTGACGAACCTCTATTTGCAAACCTCACTGATATTCCGAATCAAAAATCAAAAACAGGTACTCTTGCTTATATTGATATGTTTAAAGAAGATGGAAAATCCCTCTTTAAAAACGGGCAGGACAATCTGGGGCTTTATCTTGTTAAAAAAATCTATACCGAAGGAAAAAC
>CAOJDT010000040.1 GCA_948433295.1 uncultured bacterium | reverse complement strand
CCCCCCCCCCCCCCCCCCCCCCCCCCCCCCCCCCCCCCCCCCCCCCCCCCCCCAACCGCTGAAGCTACCTTAAAAGCTTTTTTGCGTTTACTTTGGCAGAAGTTTTAATCACCCTTGGTATAATAGGTGTTGTTGCTGCTTTGACTATTCCTAATGTAATTAACAAATATAAAGCCACAGAATTGGAAACTCGTTTCAAAAAAGCGTATACTGTTTTGAGTCAGGCATGCAACAGAATGGTTTTTGAAGAAGGGTATGTGATTCAAAAAACAACAACTTCTAATAATTCTGATGCTCCAAAAATTCAGGCTATGCTTCAAAAATATCTTGCAAAATCAACTGATTGTACGGATTATAAATGTGGTGCGCATTATTTTAATTCCAGAACAACTTTTGTTAATTTTTTAAAGAAATATAAAACATATAACAAAAAAGGGGATATAGGCGCAATCTGGTGGTATACGGATGACGGTTTTATTATGACTAACGACGGTATGTATATTTTTATTGATGTGAGTGAAACTCCGACTTTTTTACTGACTGTTGATATTAACGGCGGACAGCCACCTAATATTTGGGGGCATGATTTATTTACATTTAGTTTTAATTCTGAGGGAAAATTAACATTCCCGCCTGATCATCTAGGAAGAGAGGGTGTCTGCGATAAAAATTCAACATCCATGATTAACGGATATTCATGCGTTAAAAATGCTTTGTCTGAAAAAGATTACTTTAAAAATCTACCTTAGTCGGGCAAAATTTCATTAAGGCATTCGAGTGCAACATCGGTTACAAAATCCATGTCTTCGCGCGAAATTATCAAAGGCGGGTTGAAATAGATTACGTCTCCGAGCGGACGTAGCAGCACGCCTTTTTTCAGCGCTTTTTTATAGATTTGATAACCTGTTCTGAGGGTAGAATCCAGAGGTTCTTTTGTTGTTTTATCTTTTACAAGTTCAATTGCGTTAATTAATCCGATATTGCGTATGTCTCCGACATTTTTATGTGAGGCGAATTTTTCTTTTATAATCTGATTAAAATATAATGCATTTTCATTTGCTTTTTTCAGGACGCTTCCGTCTTCAAGAATATCAAGAACTGCATTTGCAGCAGAACAGGCAAGAGGGTTTCCGCTATAGGTGTGCGAGTGCATAAAAGCTTTATGGGTGTTGTATTCATCGTAAAACGCATCATAAATCTTCTGTGTGGTTGCAAAGATTGCCATAGGCATATATCCGCCTGTCAATCCTTTTGAAAGACACATAATATCAGGCGAAACTCTTGCATGGTTGAATGCAAACATTTTTCCCGTTCTTCCGTAACCTGTTGCGATTTCGTCGGCTATCAGATGAACATTGTATTTGTCGCAAAGTTCTCTCAGTTTTTTTAAATATAACGGCGGGTAAATCTTCATTCCCGCAGAACCCTGCAAAAGCGGTTCAACTAAAAGCGCAGCGGTTTCGTTTCCGTATTTTTCAAACATTTCTTCTGCATTTTTTGCGCATTCACAATTACAGTTGTCTCGGTCTTTACCGTAAGGACATCTGTAGCAATCAGGACCTTGAATTCGTACTATATCCATTAAAATAGGCTTATAGAGTTCTGTATAAAGGTCGCAGTCACCGACAGAGAGTGCACCTATTGTTTCTCCGTGGTATGCTTCTGAGAGTGCCATAAATCTCGTTTTCTGCGGATTTCCTGTTTGTTGATGATACTGAAAACTCACTTTCATAGCGGCTTCAATTGCAGAGGAGCCGTTATCCGTAAAGTTAAACTTACACAAGCCCTCAGGCAAAAGTTTTGCTAATCTTTCGCAAAGTCTGATTGCCTGTTTGTGTGTAAAGTTTGCAAAAATGACGTGTTCCAAAGATTGGAGTTGTTTTTGAATTTCTTCGTTAATATGCGGATTGCAGTGTCCCAAAAGGTTGCACCACCACGAACTTATCACATCTACGTATCTGTTTCCTTCTATGTCATAAAGATACATTCCCTCACCGTGTTCAACAACAATTGGTGAAAGTTCTTCGTAATCTTTCATTTGAGAACACGGATGCCAGATGTATTCAAAATCTGTTTTTGCCCAATCTTTTACAGCCATTTTATATCTCCTTAAATATTGATAAAAGTGTTTCTTTATCAATCTGTAAGTCTTTTTCATTATGTTTAACCGTTGCGAGAATTTTTACTCCCGTAAGTGTTTCTATCTGTTTTTTGTTATCACGTTCCATAAAATCGTTTTCGTCGTAATTGTTCAAGATTATACCTTTAATATTAATACCCCTGTTTTTTATGTATTCACAGGTGAGAACAGCGTCATTAATTGCACCTAGCTTTGTTGACGCAACCACGATAACATCAAGATTCAGACTTTTAATTACATCTTGTAGAAGTAAAGGTGTTCCGTTCATATTAAACGGGCAGGTAATTCCTCCTGCGCCTTCAACTGCAAGGTAGTCATATTCATTCTTTTTTACGGCAAAGTCTTTTTGTATTTTTTCTATAGTAATATTTTCGCCTTCAAGTTCGGCAGCAAGGTGTGGAGATACTGCCGTTTTAAATATATATGATGCGAAATCTGACGGATTTGCGGCTATTCCTGCGGTTTCTAAGACGCATTTGCAGTCACCCGGGATAAGTTTACCAAAACGTTCTTCTGCGCCGCTTAATGCAGGTTTGTAGTAGCCGCAATTAATTCCGTATTCCCGAACCTTTTTAACAATAAGTGCCGAGATAAATGTTTTACCTACATCGGTGCCCGTTGCAGTTACAAAAATACCTTTAGTCATATTCCTCTCCAATAAAAGAACACCTTTAGTCTAAATCTAAAGGTGTCTTTTTTCAAGTTATTGTTTACTTTTGTGTCGGTTGCTTTGCTTCACACTTGTAAAGTTTCGCTTCTGCTGCAAAGCCGTCCACTTATCCGTCCGCAAATTCGCTTCTTGAATTTGCTTCACGCTCACAGTGTTCCACCTTCAAGCTTTGCTTTGTCGGTTCCAACTGCTCGCTATCCGGATTACGCTTTGCTCCATCCGTCCGCAAATCCGCTACAGCGCTCCGCCGCCGCCATCATTAAAGTAATCGTAGTGACGGATATCGTCGTAGTTGTTAACAGGTTCTTGCGGACCAATCGGCTCAGCTTTTACTGCTTTAGCAGTTGTTCTGTGTCTCAGCAAAGCATCGAAGTTTGGTTCCATTGTAACTTCAAAGTGGAATCTTCCGACTTTTCTGTCCTGATCAAAGTATTGGCTGTTGATTAAAGGATAACCCCAATACAAACGACCAGTTAAGTCTCCAGGTAATTGAACTCTCAAGCCCATACCAATTGATGCCATAAAGTAAGAACCGTGGTGTCCGTCCATTTTGTAGTAGTCTTCGTCAACTTGAGGGAAGATACCGCCAAAGTCTGCGAATACCGCACCTTTAATATATTTACCGATAAACGACATTTTTTCTTTAGAGCGAGGGCTTGTGATTTCTCTAGGTAAAAGCGGGAACATCAATTCATTACTGATGTAGAAACCGTTTTTACCAATCATTTGACCTTCAGCATAACCTCTTACCGTAGCCAAACCACCGGATTGGAATTGGTCGATATACGGGATGTGTTTGTTGTTAGGTATTATTTGGTAGTTTGCTCTCATTTGACCAATGAAACCGTGAGAGAAGTCGTGTAATCTTACAGCACCACCGGAAATTTTGAAGTAATTTGAATCACTGTCAAATAGCGGAGCCGCATATCCTACACCCTGGTTCAAGTACCAAATACCGTATCTGGTATCTTTACGCATATTTAATGCCGCATCAATACTTGTTACCTGATCTAATCCGAGTTCATCATCTATACCGAAGTTTTTGAGGAAGCCCATGGTTGTTCTTGCACGTTTATAGTTTAATGCAGTGTAAGTCTTCAACTCAAAGCCAGGTTTTCTGACAATCGGTTGTGTATAGTAAAGTGAATACATATACGCTTTACTTCTTAAATCAAGGTCTTTGAATTCTCCGTATTTGATTTTAGACAAACCTGATGAGAACATAAAACCTACACGTCCGTCTTTTTTATTAACAGGAATGTTATAATCAACAAACGGGCTGACTGAACCTCCACTGAAGTATGAACCAATGGACAACTTATCACGGTTGTGGAACAAGCTGTCTGCATAAATCATAGCCCCGCCTCTTATACGTCCTGTAGTATAACGACCTGCGTTATCCATAACACCGACAACGTGGAAAGGGAAGTTTTCGTGTGCGGTAACTTCAATATCCGTAGTTCCGTCAACTTCACCGGCTTTAAGGTTCGCCGTCAGGTTAACACCCTCGTTGTATCTGTTAAAATCGAGAATATCTTTTTCAAGTTCAACGATATCAAAAAGGTCACCTTGTTTTTGCGGCAATCTGTCTGTAATATATTTATCTTTAGTATAGCGGTTTTCATGAACGGTAATGTTACCTACGCGGCTTTCAATCAATTCAATATAGATGTTACCGTTTGTTACGGTTTGCTCCGGTAAGAATGCTTTTGCGGTTACAAAACCTTTTGAAGCGTATAATTCGTTGATTTGATTAACGATATTGGTAATATCACCTATAAACACGTTTCTGCCGACTATAGGTCTGATAATATTATCAATTTCTTCTTTTGTTAAGACTTCTGAAGGAGAAACTTCAATAGAGTTAACAAAAACGCCTTTAGTTTCAATATCTTCAACCTGACCTTCCATAAAGGAACCGTTAGGATTGTAATTTTGAATTACTTGATTTTCTTTGCTCGGATTTTGAACTGCATTTTTGCGTCTTTCGTAACGTTGATAATCGTCTTTGACATACTGTTCATCACGTTTGTATTCCAAAGAATCTGCGTTGTGTTTGTAATTGGCACCGCCTTGATAGTTTCCGTAATCCCTAATCATATTAAGGTCAGCAGGAGTGAACGTACCGGCAGGTGCTGCAATCGTCGGGGTAACAGATGCAGGAATAGCTAAGGCTAAACAAGCTGATGTGCTTAATAAAGCCTTTAATAAATTCATACTGATTCGATTCTTTTTCATCATACACCTTCTGTTTGTACTGTATATTTAGCTTATTTCCATTTTCTAACTTATTTATCTAAATAAAAACCTAATTTAAATTTTTATTGCGATATATTTACAAAAATTTATAAATTAGCAAATTTGGAAGTTGACCTGTTATTATTATATAGGATTGCTAATGCCTTGTAAAGATTCTTATAAAAAGTTCACATTTCTATATGAGCCGTTTTGTAAAAATCATTATAACGGAGTAGAGAGCAGATAGTTGATATCAGATAAGGAGAATAACATGAAAAATTTGAAAATGTTAGCATTAGGTCTTGCAGTATTTGCAGCAGGTATGTCGATTAATAATATTGCAATGGCTGAAACCACATGTAATTGTAAATTTGCTGTAGTGGATGTATCTAAAGTTGTCGCTTCTTCTGCACAGGTAAAAGCCTTGAAAGAAGAGCAGCAAAAGAAAGCTTCTGAACTTATGCAATATATTGAAAAAGCAAGAAAAGATGTGGCTGCTGTTACTGATGAGAAAAAGAAAAAAGCTCTTGAAGACAAATATAACAAAGAATTGCAAACAAAAAAAGCAAATATCGAAAAAGATTATACAGCTAAGTTGACTGCTATTGATTCAAGTATTTCTAAAACAATTGAATCCCAAGCAAAAGCTAAAAACTACTCAATGGTATTCACAAAAGGCATCGTCCTTTATGGTGGTGAAGATATTACCGCTGAAATTCTCAAAGTTGTAAAATAGTTTTTAATATAATTTAAGTAATAAAAAACTCCCGATATTATCGGGAGTTTTTGTCTTTTAGATATCTTTGTACGAGCCTGCAAATTTGTCCGTATAAATTGTATGCAGAATTTCGTGTGCTTTATGGGAATTCGGGTGTTGGAGATATTCCTGATAAAGCTTTTGAATAGACGGGTTCATGTGGGATTTTCTTAAATTAAGTTCGCTGTCTTCCTTGTAAAGACCTTTGGCACGTTCACCCTTAATTCTGCTGTCATCACAACTGCGAGGCTGACCGCCGCCGTTGATACATCCGCCCGGACAAGCCATTACTTCAAGCATTTGGAATGGTGCCGTACCTGCTTTAATTTCCTGAAGTGACTTTTCGGCTTCTTTAAGCGTTGAAACAACTCTTACAACGACTTTTGTACCTTTAATATCAAGTTCAACGTCGCGGCAGCGGTTTGTTGTTCCCCTAAGCGGTGTAAAGTTAACATCACTCAAAGGTTCACCCGTAGCAAACTCGTAAGCTGTACGAACTGCGGCTTCCGCAACTCCGCCCGAGGCTCCGAAAATTGTCCCTGCGCCCGAATATTCGCCAAACGGATTATCCGCATCTTCGCCTTCAAGATTTGAAAAATCAATGCCGGCTTCTTTTATCATTTTTCCGAGTTCCTGCGTTGTAATAACGTAATCAGTATCGGGACGTCCGTTACGCGCAAGTTCAGGACGTTTGCATTCGTATTTTTTAGCGGTACAAGGCATAATTGCAACCACTACCAAATCTTCACGGTTAATCCCCATCTGTGACGGAAGCAAATCAACCAATACAGGTGAAAGCATTGACATCGGAGATTTACAGCTTGATAAATGGTGAAGCATTTCAGGGTGTGCAGTTTCAATATATTTAATCCATGCAGGACAGCAGGATGTAAATAACGGAAGGTTTTGACCTGATTTTAATCTTTCCAAAAATTCCGTTGCTTCTTCCATAATCGTCAAGTCCGCAGAGAAGTTCGTATCGAAAATTTTATCAAATCCGATTTTTCGAAGCGCCGCGTTCATTAATTTAATACTGTTTTCACCCGCTTTCAGTCCGAACATTTCGCCGAGTGCAACTCTTGTTGCAGGCGCCATCTGAACGACAACTTTTTTATTCGGATTTGTAATCTCTTTCCAAACGTTTTCTGTGTCGGATTTGATTGTTAAAGCGCCTGTCGGACAAACCGCCACACACTGACCGCAGTTGACGCAATCTACTTGCCCCAGTGGTCTGCCGTTCATCGGCTGAACAACTGTTTTAGACCCTCTGTTTGCAAATCCGAGAACCGAATGCCCTTGAAATTCATCGCAGGCTCTTACACAAGCGCCGCAGAGAATACATTTGTTCGGGTCACGAACGAGCGACGGACTGCTGTCATCTACAGGAAGATAGTCTTCTGCAGGTTTGTCAGGGAAGCGGATATCTTTGATTCCGTATTCGTTTGCGTATTTTTGAAGATCGCAATTTCCTGATTTTTCGCAGGTTAAGCATTCTCTGTCGTGGTTTGCAAGAAGAAGTTCAAGAACCGTTTTTCTGATTCTTCTTGTTTTTTCCGTATTAAGATGAATTTTTAAGCCGTTTTCCGGCGGCATTGTGCAGGAGGATTGAATTCCTCTGCCTTCAACTTCGACAACGCACATTCTGCAAGCGCCGAATGTTGTTAAATCAGGACGGTAACAGAAAGTCGGAACATTCATCCCTGCTTTTCTTATTACTTCAAGAAGGTTCGGTTCGTCTGTAAATTCAACTTCTTTACCGTCTATGAATAATGATTTTTTATCTGTCATAATTAATTCCTTATGTTTATCTAACCACCCCTCGCCCATTGAGGGAGAGGGAGTCTTTCTCAAGAGATTTCGGTCTTCCCTCAAGTGGAGGACAAATCCGTTACTCTAAAACTATCGCTCTGAACGGACAATTTGTCAGGCAGGCTTCACATTTAATACATTTTTCCTGATTAATTTTGTGAGGCTGTTTTACGGTACCTTCAATTGCGCCGACAGGGCAAGTTCTTGCACATTTTGTACAACCTTTGCAGAGGTCTTCCTGAATGACGATTTTTTTCATTGCAGTACATACACCTGCAGGACATTTTTTGTCTTTAATGTGCGCGATATATTCATCTCTAAAGTATTTTAAAGTTGAAAGTACAGGGTTAGGAGCGGTTTTACCCAGACCGCACAGAGATCCGTCTTTAACAGATAAAGCCAGTTCTTCTAGAAGTTCAAGGTCTTTCATTTCACCTTTACCTGCAACGATTTTTTCTAAGATTTTAAGCATGTTTTTGGTACCTTCGCGGCACGGAACGCATTTACCGCAGCTTTCGTGCTGCGTAAAGTTCATGAAAAATCTTGCTACTTCAACGATACAGGTATCTTCCGCCATAACAACGAGACCGCCGGAACCGACCATTGCACCGGCTTTAATTAAGCTGTCGTAATCCATCGGTAAATCAAGATGTTCTTCGGTTAAACAACCGCCTGACGGACCGCCGATTTGTACGGCTTTGAACTTTTTGCCGCCGCGGATTCCGCCGCCGATATCGAAAACGATTTCACGGAGGGTTGTGCCCATCGGAACTTCAATTAAGCCCGTATTATTAACTTCACCCGTAAGTGCGAATGTTTTTGTACCTTTGGAGGTTTCCGTTCCGAAAGATGCAAACCAATCTGCGCCTTTGAGCATAATAACAGGAACATTGGCGAGGGTTTCAACGTTGTTAATCAACGTCGGACGACCGAACAAACCTTTGTTTGCAGGGAAAGGCGGTTTTGGTCTCGGCATACCGCGTTCACCTTCGATAGAAGCGATTAGGGCTGTTTCTTCACCACAGACAAAGGCGCCTGCGCCTTCTTTAATATGAAGTGTAAATGAGAAATTACTTCCCATAATATTTTTACCTAAGAAGTTTCTTTCTTCCGCATCAGCGATTGCTTTTCTCAAGCGTTTAATAGCAAGCGGGTATTCAGCACGAACGTAAATATAACCTTCATCCGCACCGATTGCAAAAGCCGCGATAGCCATACCTTCGAGAAGTTTATGAGGGTCTCCCTCCATAATACTTCTGTCCATAAACGCGCCCGGATCGCCTTCATCACCGTTACAGACAACGTAAGATTTTCCGCCTTTGTTTGCTGCGGTAAATCTCCATTTTCTTCCTGTAGGGAAGCCGCCGCCGCCTCTTCCGCGAAGTCCTGATTTTTCTATTTCATCAATAACCGCATCAGGGTCGTTTTGTTCAATTATGTTTGCTAACGCTTCATAACCTCTTACAGCGATGGCTTCGTCAATACATTCCGCATTGATGTGACCGCAATTTGCAAGAGCGGTTCTTGTTTGTTTAGCATAGAAATTAATATCTTCGTTTTTATGAACATGTTCATGCGTTTTAGGGTCGGTGTAGAGAAGTCTTTCAACCGGTTTATTATTTTTAATATGGCTTTCGTAGATTTCTTCAACATCATCTATTTTTACTTTTACATAAGTAACGTGTTTGTCAGGAATAATTACAAGAACTCCCTGTTCGCAAAAACCGTGGCAGCCTGTCGGTACGATTGTCATTTTGTCGTAATCCGTCAAAACCGACACATCGGCACCGAGTTCTTTGAATTTTTCAATAACTTTCAGGGAACCGTTTGCAACACAGCCCGTTCCCGCACAAACCAGAACTCTTAAACCCTGTTTTTTTATTTCTTCCTGAGCTTTTTGTTGTTCTTGTTTTATATCAATATTTAAAGTTGTTTTTTCCATACTATCTGTCCTCCTTTAAAAGAGTATCCAAAACGATTTTAATGGCATCGGAGGTCATTTGAGGATAAACCTTTCCGTTAATAACAACGACAGGAGCCAATCCGCAGGCACCGAGACAACTTACGGTTTCGAGAGAGAAAAGTCCGTCTTCTGTTGTCATTTGACCGTCTTTCAGATCAAGTCTTGCCTTAATAGCATTTAATACAGGCATTGAGCCTCTAACGTGGCAGGCTGTTCCGTCGCAAACCTTAATTTCATACTTACCTTTAGGCTCCAGTGAAAACTGTGCATAAAAAGTTGCTACTCCGTAAACGGTTGCAGGAGAAAGCCCTTCTATTTTTGTTCCGATGTAAATCATTGCATCTTCGGGAAGATATCGGTATACTTCCTGAACTTTTTGCAAAATCGCAATCAGGTTAGATTTTTTACATTCGTAAGAATTAATAATTTCATCTAACTTGGATGTGTCGATTTTGTGAGGATTTTCAACACTCATCTCGAACTCCTGTTGGCTGCTTGGATAGGCATACGGGTACAACAGGAGTTTTCTCCGCAGCTTTTCCAATATGTAATAACACTATGATTGTATTTTTTAACCCAAAAACATATTACAATCTTATAAGAATTATCGCATATTTTCGGCATAAAAGCAAGAGTTTATTTTTAGGCCTTATATACATGTTTACACTAAATAACAACAGAAATGTCACCCTGAACTCGTTTCAGGGTCTCCTATATAAGAGATGCTGAAACAAGTTCAGCATGACAGTATTACTTACATCTGGTGTAAACTAGAATATAAGTATCTTATTTTGCCTGGAGGTATTTAATTTAGAAATAAGCTTTTTTATTATTTATTTTTATTAACTTTGTAAGTTAGCATTTCAATATTTCTATAAAGGTTTCTAAGAAAGGTATCTTCAATATAAATTTTACCGGTATGTTCATATTCACAACCCGAGTCGATACAGTGAAGCAGGCATTTATTCTCTTTTTCTTTAGGATAAATTGCAGCGGTATCTGCGGCAACTTCTGTTTCGGCTTTACGTCCGCTCAATATATTTGTTACTTTTACAAGTAATGAATCGGATTTTTTTTCTGCGGCTTTTGGCAAATCTGAAATATCCAGACGAACTCCTTTGTGATGAGCATAATTTGCAAGAATTTCGCGAGCCTGATAAATTTCGTTCATTGCAGTAGCGTTGTTGAAATTGTTGTCAATATTCACATAATGATTTATGAATTTTTGTTGTTTTTCATAATTATGTGTATTAATTTTATTTTGAACTTGGTTTAATATTTTGTTAATTCTCATAATATATTTCCCTTTTATAAATTTTCTATTGTCATTTTAAATAATTAAATCTCGGGATATTAAAAAGTTGCTAGTTTGTAAACTTATATTAATTTTTCACAATAATCTTTTATAGGACATTTTTCGCATATTGGTTTAATAGGTTTACAAACATTTTGCCCGTGTGTTACAAGAAGCGTATTGATAGGAATCCAATGTTTTATCGGAAGTTTTTCTCTGAGCGCAAACTCTGTTTCTTCGGGATTTTTGGTTTTTATGTATCCGAGGCGGTTAAAGATTCTGTGAACATGGACATCCACACATATTGCGGGTTTCCCGAATCCGAGAGTCATAACAAGGTTTGCGGTTTTTCTCCCGACGCCTTTGAACTTAGTCATTTCTTCTATTGATTCAGGAACCTGTGAATCGTATTCTTCTACAAGTTTTTTTGAAAGTTCCACGATTTGTTTTGCCTTGTTTGCATAAAAACCCACAGGATAGATGGCTTTTTCAAGTTCGTTTACATCGCATTTTGCAAAATCTTCGGGAGTTTTTCCCAATTCCAGCATTCTTAAAGTTGCGGGATAAGTTGTTTTATCGTTGGTTCTGAGGCTTAAAATACAGGCGATAAGTACAAGATACGGGTTTTTAAACGAATCCATAAGGTGAACAAAATCGCTTTTAGGTTGTTTTGCATCGGTTAACAATTGAACAATTATATCAATATTTTCTTCTTGTTTAGCAGCAGCCATTTAAAAGTTCCTCAATGTTAATGTTTATTTTTAGTTTCAATGCGTAAATGTTATTACGATTAAATTTTGCCAGTTTAACAGCATCTTTTTCCGTTGTTACAATTGTACCTTCTGGAATATCGCTTTCGATATAAGAGTGATGGTCATCAAAAGTTTTTGTAGATGTTATTTTGTAATCTTTTAAAAATGCATAAAACTGTTCGGGCTGACCTATTGCGCACATAGCCGTAATTTCAGCGTCAGACGGGAGGTGTTCGCCCGTTTTTAGATTATAAATACAATCCGGTTCTGTTTTGCATAAAAATGTTGGAATTTTCATGCGTTTTTGTGTTATTTTCACAATTTTTTCTGCGCGCGAATGGTCAATATTTTTACTTACTATAACCATTCTGTCGATTCTTTTAAACGCTTCAGTGCCTTCTCTTAGAGGACCTGCAGGGAGAAGTTTTTCGTTACCGAATCCTTTTTCGCTGTCTGACAAGACTATATCAAGGTCGCGGTGAAGCTTTCTGTGTTGAAATCCGTCGTCAAGAATTATGTGTGTTGCGCCGAATTTTTCAATTGCATATTTTGCCGCCGCAAAACGATTTTTCGAAGTTACTACAATTGCGCCTTTTGCGTTTTCACTGAGCCAGAACGGTTCATCGCCTGCAAGGTTTGCATTATAATAAATCTTTTCACCGTCAGAGATAAGGTTTATTTGTTTGTTTGAAAGTTTTCCGCCATATCCCCGCGAAACAATTGCAGGCTTTTTTCCTTGTGAAACAAGGTAGTTTGCAATTTGCGCAACTACTGGCGTTTTTCCGACTCCGCCTGTGGTTAGGTTTCCGACAGAAATCACAAAAGCGTTAACCTTTGTCGGTTTTAAAATATTTTTATCGTATAGCAAATTTTTCAGCCCGCTTCCGATTCCGTAAAAAAGTGAGGCAAACTCCAGAACTTTTACAAGCAATCCTTTTGCCTCTTTATTGTAGTGAATTTTTGTTATTTCTGTTTTTAAGTTTTTCATCTTTTGATTAATTTAGCTGTTCGTTCGGGCTCACACGGCGCCTTGCGAAAAATTCGTTAGAACATCAATCTGAACAACAGGAATCTTTTATTCAATTTTTCCGAGAATTTTCTCAAATTGCAGGTTGTTTGAGATGTTTGTTCTAGAATTGTCTGCAATTGTGTTTTATTTTCAGGTGTAACCTGATTTACTGTTGCAAGAGTTGTTGAAATTTGTGCAAGAGCACTGTTTGCATTATCTACGGTTTCTGTTAACTGGCGTTTAAGCTTTGTATCTTTTGTCATTGTATTTACAAAAGCGCTGATTTCATTGATGTTATGAGCGATGGTTCTGATATCTTGCGCCATTTGTTCAGCTTCCTGTTCATTGCCCATAATTTTGTTTAGGTTCTTAGCAAGCTGGTCAAGTGAACCTGTTGCAGAATAAATTGACTGTTTGAACTGAGGATCGCCGATTAAGTTATTAACGTTTTGTGACAATTTGTTGAAGTCGGTTGTTGCCTGTTTCATAAGAGTCATAAGTTCGTCAATATCTCCGCGCGAATCGTCAAGTAACTTGTTTACTTTTTCAACTGTAGAAGAAGCCTGAGAAGTTATATCGTTAAGGTTATTAACCGTAGCTTTCAAATCAGCGATTGTTTGGTCTGAAAGTAACAGGTTAATTTTCATATTCGTTTCCGTCAATGATTCAGCCGCTTTGTACTGCCATTCCATAAAGTCTGCGATTCTCATAGGTTCAAGAACAGTATATTTTGAATCCTGTTGCGGATATGGAAGTACTGTATCATCAAGAGAGGAAATCAAAAGTTTTTTATTCCCTTCTTTTGTAGTAATTGTTTTCCCTTTTACGAATTCCGGAAGAATAAGCCCCGGAAGATTTACAATATAATCAATTTTATAAGCGTATTTTGATTTAATTCTGTCTCTGTCTGCGGACGGAATTGCTTCTGTAGAAACTGTTTCAATATTTTTAATGATACCTACATCGTAATATTTGTCATCCAGTTTCATTTCAACCAGATCATCTTTGTATAAAATATCTCTGTTATTCATCGGAATATAGAGAGTTTTTGTTTTTGGCGGTGTAATTTCAAGGAAAAGCTCACCGATAAGCCCTGATTGTTGAATACTGAAAATCGAAGCTGTCGGAATTTCCACATTAGGCTCGGTTATAACGAATTTTACTTTTACATAATTATTTTCGCCGTTAAGTACAGGAGTAATTTCTTCTACCTGACCGACTTTAAGTCCCATCATTTGAACTGCAGAACCCGGGCGCATGCCGTTTACGTCTTGAAATTTAATTTCGATTCTTTCTGCCGAAGACAATGCTCTGCCTTTTACTCTCAAAACGATTCCGAGCAGTAAAATTATAGCTATAAGTGTTAAAAGTCCAACTTTAAATGATGACGAAACTTTCATTATCTTCCTTTCATTAATAAACGGATTCACAATTATTGTAGCAGAAACGGTTTATTAATGCAAAGAGATTACAGATAATTTGCAAGAATATTTTTTACATAATTTTGAGTTTCTGGATAAGGTGGAACTCCGGAATACTTGTCAACTGCGCCGGGACCGGCATTATAAGCCGCAAGTGCAAGAATAATATTTCCGTTGTATTTGTTAAGCATTGATTTTAAATATCTTACGCCTCCGTCAACGTTTTGCATAGGATTGTAAGCGTCGGTTACGCCCAGTCCTTTGGCTGTTGCGGGCATAAGCTGCATTAAGCCCATTGCGCCTACTTTGGAGGTTGCTTTCACATTAAACCCTGATTCCTGTTTAATTAAGGCTTTTACAAGTTTTTCGTCAACTCCGTGTTTTTGTGAAATCTTTGAAATCATATCCATTAACTGTGCTTTTGCGGAGTTGTTTGCAGGAGCGGTTTTATTTGGTGTTTGAACCTGATTAATTTCATTTATGGCGTTGTTAAAAGATTGCGAAGGGACATTTTTTACAATGTTAGCCTTAACGTTCATTGATTGAGGTCCAAGAAGAAGGCTTCCGAAATCGCTTTTTGTTGTCGATTTTAATACATTTTCAAACGATTGAATATTTTTATTATTAGCGGGATAAATCGTGTCGATAGGGTTTTTAGGTATTGTTTGTTCAGGGCCGTAAATTTGAGCCTGAACATTACGCACTTGATTGTTTATTGCAGCGTAACGTTGCATAGCCGCGCTTTTGCCGCTTGCAGATAACATATTTTGTATCATTTTTGAAAACATAAATACTCTACCCTTGTCTTGATACCCTTATTATATGTTTAAATTACTACCCTGATATCATATAAACTAATGATTTTTCAGGTAAAGTCAAAGTAGGGGCTGAGGGGTTAAATCTTCTTTGTTTGCATAATTCACCAGAGCTTTGAAAACGAACGGATGGAGTTTTCCGTCTTTAACATCATTATAGATTATCGTAAGAGCTTTTGTTTTGTCCATTGCATCTTTGTATGAGCGTTTTTCTGTTAATGCCGAAAACTTATCGGCAACAGATACGATTTGTAAATTCAAATCCGCTCTGAATGTTTTATCAACAAGAGGATAGCCGCTTCTTTTCGCATTCTGGTGGTGGTTTCGGATTAATTTCAAGGTTTTTCCGTCGATATTTGAATCCTTCAATAATTCGTAGCCGAGTTCGGAATGTTTGTGCATGATTTCTGTTTCACGTTTGTCGAGTTTGCCGTTTTTGTTAAGTATTTCGGGCGGAATAAGCGATTTGCCCACATCGTGAAGATATGCCGCATCGGTTACGGCTTTTTTGTCTACCAGATTTTGCAATGAAAACGGAAGATTTTCCATAATCCCTATTGCAGTTTTTTTAGTATCCTGGGCGTGATTTTTTAACAGATTATTTAACTGCTCCATATTTAGTTTAACAGGGGTGTCAACTTCTGCCAGAATCTTTGTAATTTTAGGGTTTGAACGTATAGCTTTTTGAAGATAAAACTCTGATGTATATTTGTTTACGGATGTTGTTTCAAAACTGTCTGACGGAAGATTTCCGTAAAATCTTACGTTCTGTTTCGGATAATTTATCCCTAAATTTGCGTTGATTCCGCTCATTGTGAGCGCTTTAGTAAAATCTATTACCACTAAACCACACTACAAGTTAATTAATCACACTACCTTATATAGTTATAAAGTTTTTTTTGATGTAAAAATTTCCTGTTTGTTACAAATGTTAATACTTGAATTTTTGTGAAAATCAAGTTATACTTATAAAGTAGATAAGAAAGGAGAAGGTATGAAAACCATTGATATGACTGCATTTTCGGGGGGGGG
>CAOJDT010000039.1 GCA_948433295.1 uncultured bacterium | reverse complement strand
TACACCGTTAATCGAAAATACAGCCATGCGGTTCGGCTATGAACCTATCGAAATTGAATTTGTCAAAGAAAATCACAGATGGTTTTTGCGAATTTTTCTTTACTCAAAAGAAAAAGACGTTACCCTCGACGATTGCGAAAAAGTTACGCGCAGTCTCAGCGATTTTCTTGACGAACTTATTCCCGTAAAATACTACCTTGAGGTATCTTCTCCCGGATTGGAAAGAAAGTTTAAGTCGGATAAAGAATTCGTAATCTTTAAAGGCAGACGAATCAGCGTTAAGTTGAAACAGCCTGTTGAAGGTGAATCTGAAAAAATCTTTAAAGGTGAAATTCTTGATTTTGACGAAAATGAAGGATTGAAACTTTTTAGATTTGACGACGGGCAAGAATTACTTATTCCGCGTACAAATATTCAATCAGCTAAGTTATATATAGATTAAACGGATTTTCGGCAGGGCGCCGTGTGAACAACGCGGCACGTACGTTGAAGCCGGACGTTACTCCGGCGACAACCCGAATAATCCAAGACAGAAAGGATAAAATTATGATTAAAATCGGTACAGCGCTTTTTGAAGCGTGCGAAGAACTCGAAAGAGAACGCGGTATTTCCAAAGAAGTTTTGATTTCTTCTTTGTGTGATGCAATGGTCGCGGCTTATAAAAAACACATGAGGGTTAAAGAAGCTGCAAATATTGAAGCTATTCTCGATGAATCTTCGGGCGAAATCGGCGTGTTCAGCACAAAAACTGTTGTAGAATCCGTTGAAGAAGGTGAAGAAGATACCCAAATTTCTATCGGCGAAGCAAAAGAAATTGACGAAGATGTTGAAGTCGGTGATGAAGTTAAAATTGAAGTTACACCTGAACAATTCGGACGTATTGCCGCTCAATCGGCAAAACAGGTTATTACCCAAAGAATTCGCGAAGCTGAAAGAAATCTCGTACTTAATGAGTTTCTTGATAAAAAAGGTACTCTTACTACAGGTATCATCCAACGTGTAGAAAATCGTAACGTTATCGTTAATATCGGTAAAACAGACGCGATTATGCCGCAAAAAGAACAAATTCCTGGCGAATATTACAAAGCCGGCAACAGAATCAGAGTTTTTGTTCTTAACGTAAAAGAAACAACAAGATTGCCGCAGGTAATCGTTTCTCACGCGCATGCCGAAATCGTTAGAGAACTTTTTGAGCTTGAAGTTCCCGAAATCGAAGACGGAATCGTTGAAATTAAATCTATTTCGCGTGAAGCAGGTTATAGAACAAAAATCGCAGTTTGGTCAAACGACCCTGAAGTTGACAGTGTAGGCGCTTGTATCGGACCTCGCGGAAGCAGAATTCAAACAATCGTTTCCGAACTTAAAAACGAAAAAATTGATATCGTAAGATATTCACAAGACCCTGTAGAGTACATCGTTAATGCGTTGTCACCTGCAAGAGTTGTTTCTGTTGATATTCTTGCCGACGACGAGTATGCTCATGAAGCTGTGGTTGTTGTTCCTGATGACCAACTTTCTCTCGCAATCGGACGCGAAGGTCAAAACGTAAGACTTGCTCACAAGCTTACAGGCTGGAAGATAGATATAAAGAGCGTTTCCCAAATGGAAAGAGCAGAAGCCGCTAACTTCCAAAATTACGAAGAACAGCCTGAAGAAGATTACGATGATTCTGCAGAAGATGAACTTCAACAGGAAATTGAAGAAGAAATGAATCAACAGGCTCTCGATGAAGAAGATATTCCTCAAGACGATTCCGTTGAAGAAGAAGTTTCCGAAGAAGAATAATTTTCGTAAAATAATATAAAAAGGAAAGGCTTATAGTCTTTCCTTTTTTGTTTTAAATACATTATTTTTTATAACTTTCCCTAATTCGGTTGACAAAAAAGTTTGAGCAAATATTATGGTAATATGGCTTAAATACCAAATTAGTATTGTAGTATAATTAGAAAAAAAGGAGATTAATCTCATGGCACGTGAAAAGTATGAACGTACGAAACCGCACGTTAACGTAGGTACAGTAGGCCACGTTGACCACGGTAAAACAACATTAACAGCTGCTATTACTGCTGTTTTGGCTGCTCAAGGTCAAGCTGCAATGAAAAAATTCGATGAAATCGACGCAGCTCCGGAAGAAAGAGCAAGAGGTATAACCATCTCTACAGCTCACGTAGAATATGAAACTGCAGCAAGACACTATGCTCACGTTGACTGCCCGGGCCACGCCGACTATGTTAAAAACATGATTACAGGTGCAGATCTAATGGACGGCGCTATCCTCGTATTTGCTGCAACTGACGGTGCAATGCCTCAAACTCGTGAACACATCTTACTTGCTCGTCAAGTTGGTGTTCCTAACCTCGTTGTATTCCTTAACAAATGCGACATGGTTGATGATCCAGAATTGTTAGAATTGGTTGAAATGGAAGTTCGTGAATTGTTGACTTCTTATGAATTCGACGGCGACAACATCCCATTCATTCACGGTTCTGCTTTGAAAGCTTTAGAAGCAGCTCAAGCTAACCCTTCTATCGCTCGTGGCGCTGACAAATGGGTTGACAAAATTTGGGAATTGATGGATGCTATTGATTCTTACTTCCCAACTCCTGAACGTGATTTGGACAAACCGTTCTTGATGCCTGTTGAAGACGTGTTCTCTATCACAGGTCGTGGTACTGTTGCTACAGGTCGTGTAGAACGTGGTATCGTTAAAGTTGGTGACGAAGTTGAATTGGTTGGTCTTGGCGAAACTAAGAAAACTACAGTTACCGGTGTTGAAATGTTCAGAAAATCTCTTGACCAAGGTCAAGCTGGTGACAACATTGGTGCTTTGCTCCGTGGTGTTGATAAAACTGAAATCCAACGCGGTCAAGTTCTTTGTAAACCTGGTTCAATCAAACCTCACACTAAATTCACAGCTAACGTTTACGTATTGACTAAAGAAGAAGGCGGACGTCACACTCCATTCTTCCCTGGTTACAGACCTCAGTTCTACATCAGAACAACTGACGTTACCGGTTCAATCAAATTCGAAGGTCAAATGGTAATGCCTGGTGATAACGTAGTTATGGAAGTTGAACTTATCAACCCTGTAGCTATCGAAGAAGGTATGAGATTTGCTATCCGTGAAGGCGGTCACACAGTTGGTGCCGGTGTTGTTGACAAAATTATTGAATAATTTTTGTTTACAATAACAAAATAAATAGAAGAGCTGATAATATTTTATCAGCTCTTTTTTAATAGTGTATAATAATAAAAAAGACTTACATATATACGTAAGTCTTTTTTAATTTTCCCCTATAAAATTTTTAGTGCAATGCTGAAGCTTTCAATTTGTCGAATTTAGTTTCAGAGTGTACTCTTTTTAAATATTTGGTCAATGATTTTGCAACCATTTGAGAGCGTTTTTGAGCTTCTTTATCCAGAATTTCAAAATACTCGTCTATAGATGACATAATATAACCGTTATCTTGTAATTCTAAATTTTTCATGATTTTCCCCCAGTAAATATTTCCTTAATCCTATTATAACAGCTTTTTGTTTTTTTAGCCAAGTAAAGATTCTAAAATTTCAGCATTTTTTACAGCTTTTTTAGAATTTCTTATTTCGTTTCTGTACATATATGTTCTTAATGCCTCTCTGATTAATTCAGATCTTGTACGATTTTCAGTATTGGCAACATTATCAATTTCGTCCAAAAATCTTTCAGGCATTGATATTAAAACTCTAGCCATTGTTAACTCCTTTTTTATTTCCCTTTAGTGTGCTTTTCCCATATATATAAAGTTTTTTTGTGCAGAAAAATTGCTTAAAGAGTATATATTTTTTATAAAAAGCTTAACAAAACTTTATGTATTAATATCTTCTGACGTAATAATTCTTATCTTTTTTCAGCTCCAGTCGTGCATTTTGTAAATCCGAATCGTCCAAATCTTTTGTTAAAATTTTGGCGGCTTTTTCTCTAATTGTATATTCATCAATATTTTTTGCTGTAAGAATAATTTCTTTGAGTGCAGAAAATTCCATACTGTTTGAGAATTCATAAACGGTTTCAAGGCACCAGTATAATTTGAAAACTTCTTTGTTAACTTTATATTTTCCGTCCTGAAAATCAAAGTCTTTAATTATATCCAATAAAGAAAGTGTTTTTTGAGTAAGCCGTTCCGTAAAGTATTTGCAAAACGTTGCATTGGACTTGAGGTTTGATAATGCGGATATAATATTTCGGCAGATATTTGCATTAATATCAATTATTGCTTCCAAAAATATATCATAGCTTTGAGTGTTTTCAAAAAACGGCAAGAATTTCGGGTTATTCATAAGTTCGTTAATTTTCATAGAAACCGCTTCTCTAATTTTGCCGTCCTGACCTGTCAAATTATTAATTAGAACCGCAGCGTCATTGTCGGAGCTTATAGAATCAATTCTTAATGCCGCAAGTTGTTTCTCAACTATATTGCCGTTTTTGAGCATATCAAGAAGCTCTTGTTGAGATAAATCCTTTTCTACAAGTTCAACTGCAGCATTAAAATTTTTGTCTAAAGTTTCATAATAAGTGTTATTCAAATCTGAACCTCAAAGTGTCTGTATTAATAATATAGCATAAAGTATAATGAAATTTGCACATTGGTTAGATTTAATGTATTATATCGTTAGATAAAACTTATGAGGAGTTACCCTATGATAAAATTTTTCAAAGATATGTTAATGATGAAAGATGATGAAAAGAAAATCGGCTTATCACAATTTAAGACACTTGAACCGGTAGACAAGCCGAAAATTTCTCCAGTAAAACCTGCAAGTGAAGTCAAACTTTCGGATTTAATGCGTAGAAGCTATAATTAAACTATTTGCATTTCTTTTTGCCGTTCCAACTAAGGTTATCACAATGAAGATAGTCCATATTTTCATTGTAGATTACCCAGGCGGTACAGCCATAACCGTTATTTGCTACAGATTTCGTGCGATTACAGTTATTTTGGAATGAAACATTATTATCATTCTGCAAGCCTCCTGGCACAATTCCGAATTTTGTGATTCTGAACCAGAAAACGTCTTTTCCCTGTGTATTGGGCGGTTTGCTTCCATTCAAATCTACAAAAATTTCACCGCAAATGTTTTGTAATTGAGGTGAATTTCCTTGTCGTGAATCACAATTCGTATTTGTCATATATATATCCTGAATATTTGAACCATCTGACATTAAAATAACAGGAGTGCCCCATGTTCGTGTAGATATTGATTCGTGTAAAGCATATCTGTCTCTTTTGAATTTAGGGTTATTTTTGCAGTCATTAGAATCAGAATAATAACATACGGAAGTTGTTTTTAAATAAGGTACAAGTTTTTTTATAACGACATCTTTGCCTTTAAGTGAATTGGCGATTTCTTCAGGAGTACTATTCTCATCATAGTGGGATAGTGTAAATCCCCACTGCTCAGGGGTTCCATTATCTTTTACTGCCATTGTAAATGCCTGATTTAAAATAGTATTCATTTTCTTTAACTTCGTAATAGTTTCCCGTTCCTGATACTTTTGTACAAGTGAAGGAACAGTCATTGCCGCAACTATACCAATAATACCGAGTGTGATTAGAACTTCTGATAAAGTGAATGCGCTGAAAATGCGCGTGCAGAGAGGGTTACAGAGACAGAAGCCCCCCCCCCGTTCTAAGTTTTGAATCTATAATTGTGTTTTCCATAGTAATCCTCTTTTTTTATACATTTTGATTATAACATGTTTTTTGTAATTATTCAAGATATCTAGTATTCAATACCTTTGCGGGCGGCGATTCCGGTATCCCAGTAATGTTTTACGGGTTTAATTTCAGATACCAGATGCGCAATGTCTATAATTTCCTGTTTTGCATTTCTACCTGTTAAAACGATTTCCATTTCGTCAGGTTTATTTTGCAAGACGTCAATCATTTCCTGTAAATCAATAAAGCCCATATCAATCGCTATATTGGCTTCATCGAGAATAATAAGATTGTATTCGTCATTTTGGATAGCTTTTTTAGCAAGTTCCCAACCTTTTTTAATTTCGGTAACGTCTGCTTCGGTTTTGTTATTTTGATAAACAATTCTATCCAATCCGGCTTGAATAATTGTCAAATTTTGAGAGATTTCAGGAGAAAGATTTCGGAACGAGTTCAATTCACCGTAATCGTCGCCGCCTTTTGTAAACATGATTATAAGAACTTTCCAGCAGCGCCCGAGCGCTCTCATTGCAAGTCCGAGTGACGCCGTGGTTTTTCCTTTGCCGTTACCTGTGTATACCTGAATGTATCCGTGTTTTGCCCAATTCGGGTTTATTAAATTGTTATCGCAATTGAATGTCATAATAATTTATTATATATTAATTTTATGCAAGAAAAATCACACCTAAGGACTAAATTTAAAGATTTACGCAAATCCGTTGATTTGTGCAGGGTTAGTGCGGAAATTTGTGAGAATATCCGAAACTTTCCGCCTTATCGGCAATCTAAGAACGTAATGCTTTTTTATCCTACCAAGTTTGAAATAAATCTTTTATCTTTATTGGAGGATAGTAAAAATTTCTATTTCCCGCGAGTAAACGGAGTTGAACTTCAAGTTTGTCCTTACAGCCGGGATCTAGAATTTAAAAAATCTTCCTATAATATTAACGAACCATGTTCTAAACCTGTATCTGCAGACGTGTTGGATTTGGTAATCGTGCCTGCACTTGCGGTTGATAAAAACGGTTATCGGCTCGGTTACGGTGGAGGTTTTTATGACAGATTTTTGCCGAAATGTTTGTCTGCTATAAGTCTGGTTCCGATTTGTGAGGATTTCGTTTTAAACGAATTACCGAGAGAAGAGTTTGATTGTAAGGTTGACTACATTATTACAAACGGTAAAAAGGCTCACATTTAGTGAGCCTTAATTTGGTTAGTTAAGGATAGGATTGGGGTAAATTTTTATTGGAATTAAGCTACGTATTCAGGTTTCCACTGTTTAACAGCATCGCGTTCGCCTTGTTGTACGCCTTCCAGTTCAGCTTCAAGCATTTTTAACTGAGTTTCCAATCTGGCTTTTTCCTGCTGCATTTGTTTTTCCTGTTGGTTAAGAAGCTTGCCTTCCTGTTTTGCAAATTTTTCTCGTTCCTGTGCATACAAATTTTGATACATCCAGTTTTGATACATTTGCAGTTGATTCGGATCCTGCATTTGCGCCATTTGTTGTTGAACATTCGGCATCATCATAAGATTTTGCATGTTCTGATTCGCACTCATCATTGCTCCGTTATGTGCGAACGTCATAAACATCAAAGTTCTGTTAAACATTGATGCGGGCATATTCGCCATATCGTGAATCGATATCGAACCGTCCGCAATGTTTGCTGCATATTGCTGCAAGTCTTGCAATTTTTGATTCATTTCATTAAGGCGCGCATTGATTTCATACTTTTGATGTATGATACTCAGTCTGCGCCTGTGTAACATCAAGAGACTCATAGTCCACTCCTACTATAAAGTTTTTAACTAACCTTTTTTAACCTTACCTTTACACATATATAAAAACATGCAACTCCGAAGAATTGCATGTTTTAAATATTATTATTAAGTTTTGTTACATTGAGCCTTTTTCAATAACCTTATCGATAAGTCCGTAATCTCTTGCTTCTGCTGCAGTAAGGAAGTGGTCACGTTCACAGTCTTCTTTAACTTTATCGAACGGTTGACCTGAATTTTGAGCGATAATTTCGATGAGCATATTTTTCATTCTTAAAATTTCTTTTGCTTCAATTTCGATATCTGTCGCCTGACCTTGCGCACCGCCGAGAGGTTGGTGAATCATTACACGGGCATTAGGCAAAGCCATTCTTTTGCCTTTTGCGCCTGAACAAAGAAGGAATGCACCCATAGATGCCGCATCACCTAAACAGATTGTTGCAACATCGGATTTAATGAGGTTCATTGTGTCATAAATCGCCATTCCCGCAGTGATTACACCGCCCGGGCTGTTTATATAGAGCATAATGTCTTTTTCGTTGTTTTCGCTGTCAAGCAAAAGTAATTGGGCAACTATAGAATTTGCAACTTCGTCGTTAATTTCAGAGCCGAGGAAGATGATTCTTTCTCTTAAAAGTCTTGAAAAGATGTCAAAAGATCTTTCGCCGCGGGAAGATGCTTCAATAACAGTAGGCACATAGCCCATAATTTTCATATAAGTTTCTTGATCCATTTTGTTTTTCTCTCCTAATTTCATAAATATTATAACATAAATACATAAACATGAACAAGATAATAAAATGGGGCAGTGTGCACCCTTGCCCCCTCATTTTAATATATTGGGTACTCTGCAAAAACCATTTAATTAACATTAAATTATATTTCAGGGGCTATGCGCCCCTGTACCCGCACCAGTAATTCTTTCTTTTTGAGCCAGGCAAAAAGAAAGAATTCTGGACAAGAAAGAAAAACCGGCTGACCAAATAGAGGCACTAAACTCAACCAGAGATGTGTGAACTCGCTTCGCTCAGACAGCACACATCCTGTTATTGTTTCGTTAAGTGCCTCTAATCTTGACCGACCTTCGGTCGGTTTTAGGAAGGTGCAGGGCAGAAAGTGCCCCACTTTTATTATTTTGTTTATATTTTATCTCTAAAATATATCCAAATAATATTAAAAGGATTTATATAGTGTTACCTTTACACTAAATGTTAAGTTGAATATTTTGCCAAAACTTTTGCCATCAGTATGTTTTAAGATTTTTTGAAAAATAATTGTAAACTTTCTTAAAATTTATGGCAAAAAAATTTTTCCTTTGATTTAAAATAATTGTAGACAGACATTAACGAAATGGTGGGACATGAAAATTAATGCAATAAAATATGATACAACCCTAAAACAGGGTTCCTCAGCGGTCCATAGAGACCCGCAGAATCTCAAGGAAAAAGAGCGTGCGGGCTTGTGTGGAAAAAATAACGAGGATAAAACTAAATTTGGCGGCAACTTTACGGGAAAGAGTGAGGTTGCCGCTAGTGCTATAAAGAATAGCAAAATTAAAGATAAAATCTTCAACAGTAAATCTTACAACTGGCTTTTGAAATTTGCAGAAGAACATAACGTAGCAGGAAGTGCCCTTATGGCGCTGTTCCTTGCCGGAGCAGTAAGACCTGCAACTATTTTGGCTCTTCCGGGTAAAAAAGATAAAGAAGATAAAATTTATGCTTCCGGTCACTCAATGGCATCGGGTATTATCGGGTTTGCAGCATCAACTATTATTACAAGTCCTTGGGATCAGGGTGTTGCGAACATAATGGATAATTATAAAAAACATTATGATAAAAAAATCGAGAACGTTCTTGCCGGTAAAGATATTAACGAAGGTGTTCCGGAGCTTAAATATAAATTTAAACTTCTTGATAAAAAATATGAAAGATTAATTGAACTTAAAAAGATGGCTGCCGATAAAGCTTCAAAAATTGAAACAAAAGCACTCTTAAATCAAATTGATACAATTAAATTGTATATGAAAAACGTAACAGATTGGGCAATTGCAATTCCTCGTTCAATTTTAACAATTGCATTGATTCCTCCTATTTTGAAATATGTATTCGGGGTTCAAAAGAAATCCAAAGCTGCACCTGAGCCAACAGTTCAAGAGCAGCCTAAGAATACCTTAAAAATGGTATCACGCATGGACGGTTTTATGAATAAGTTGAACTCTAAAGCTGATGGAGGATCTAAATAATGAACGTTACTCTTAATACATTCTCTCAAAATTTACAATATAACAGAGTCGCAAATAGTAACAATAAGCGCCAATATACAGCTCCTTCATTTGCAGGTTCAGCAGAACAAGTTGCCGAGTCGGTTGCAAAACAATCCAAATTCGGTAAAAGAATTTTGAAAAAAGGCACAGAATTATTTGACCAAACAGGTGAATGGTTTGCACAAAAAGTAATTCCAAAAGTTTTTGATAATACGGTAACTGACAAGTTTTCAGATAAAGTAAAAAATTGCGATAACCTGTTCAGTCACTTTCTTGCAGTAGGTTCAGCCATTACAAGCGGTATGTATATGTATAAAACTCTTACTAATGATAAGATGGATAAAGACAGAAGAAATACTCTTGCCGTTAACCAGTTTTTAACATTTGCTCTTTCTACTGCAGGTGCATATATGCTTGATAAATCACTTGCAAACTGGTGGCAGAATATGACTGTAAGATATGCTTCTAATCAGTGCAATGATGAAAATTTGAATCTTGTAAAAGAATTTAAAGCTGAAGTAGAAAAGGCAAAAGCAGAAAATGTTGAAATTAAAAAAGCAAACGATGCCTTAAAGGCTGCAGCAAAAGCAGAAGGTAGAAAAATCGCAAAAGAAGAACTTCAGGATTTAAAATCTGTAAAAGCCGATAAATTCTTGAGAAAAAGAATCGGTGATTACGTAGCAGATCCTAAACAATTGGAACTTTTGAATAAAAAAATCAAAGGTATGGGCTTGTTGAAGACAATGTTAGTATTCGCACTTGTTTACAGATACATTGTGCCTGTTGCGGTTACCAAACCGGCAAATATTCTTTGCGACAAATATCTCGCTCATAAAAAAGAAAAAGAGGCTCAAAAAGCTTAGTATAATTAAAATTTAGCAAACAAAGACTTCCTTTTTCAGGAAGTCTTTTGCTTGATAAAAAAACATATTTATAGTATATTCAAAGCAGGAGTAAACTAAGACGAGGAACTGAATTGGATTTAGAAGCGATAGCAAAAGAATGCAATTTGATTGATTGTTCCGACGATGTCAGCGTCGAAGATATTATCTGCAAAATTTCGTCATTGCAAAATATTTATGAGCGTGAAAATCTTGTTGAGATATATAATTATTTTTTGGTGGTTTGTAAGGTTCCCGAGATACTTGTTGAAATTATCCGATGTGAAGATAAATTCAGAGATAAATCGTCGCTGAGTCCGCTTCTTGATATTCTTTTGTGGAAAATTGATGATGAAAGTCTGGATAAGGACAGATATATCAGCGTTCGAGTAATGTGTGCAAAGGCTATTGCGAATCTGAAAGATACTTCTGCGGTGACTCCGCTACTGTATTGTTTGAATAATAAACACGAAAATTATAAGGTACGTTTTGCCTGTGCGGATGCCCTTGGTAGAATCGGTGACAAATATGCGGTAGCACCTTTGATTGATGTGGTTAAAGATGAAGAAGAAAGTTCTGTTTATTTGCGGGAATCCGCTGCATCTGCGCTGGGTATGTTAGGTGATTTGAGAGCCATCGACCCGCTTGTAAGTATTCTTGAAACTAAACAAGGATTGGTCGGAAAGTTTACTTTTCTAAAAGAACGAGTAATTGAAGCGCTTAGTAAAATGCGATTGGAAAAGAATAAAAGAGTGTTTAATGCTTTGAAATCCTCTCTGTCGGATGAATCTCCGCAAGTCCGAATAAATGCGATAGAAGCCTTGATGGAAAGCGATTTTGATGAGGCATATTCGGTTATAAAAAAATGTCTTACCGAAGATGAAGATATAGAAGTTAAAAAAAATGCACTGATTGCTCTTTATAATATTAGGGGGCGAAATATTCTTGATGAAGTTATTCAAGAATCGTCATATTGTGATATATTAAAAATAGAAGCGGTTTCAATCATAGAAGAGTATGAAACCGAAGATGATGAAATGGCACAAAAAATACGTAAGGAGCTTGATGACTAGCGCAATAATTCTACTTTCCGGCGGACTGGATTCTCTTGTGAGTCTGGGTTTGGTAAGAGATAATTATAATTCAATTCTGGCGTTGACTTTTGATTACGGACAAAAATCGGCGAAGGATGAGATTGATGCGTCACGTAGAATTTCTGAATACTACGGTTTGAAGCACGAAGTCATAAAACTGGATTGGCTGAAAAATATTACTAATACCTCACTTGTTTCTGACGCCGATGTCCCTGTTGATGTTGAAGATTTTGAACAATCCATGAAATCTGTATGGGTTCCGAACCGAAACGGACTTTTTCTTAATATAGCGGCTTGTTATGCAGATTCGTACGGTTATAATGATATTATCATAGGCGCGAATAAAGAAGAAGCCGCAACTTTCAGTGATAATACTTCTGAGTTTATTGAGAGGGTTAATTTTGAATTTGAATACTCAACCTCGGTTAAGCCAAAGGTTATAGCCCCCTTGATAAATTACGGCAAGGATGATATAGTAAAACAAGCTTTGGATAAAGGTATTCCTTTGGAATTCGTAAAAAGCTGTTATGTCGGCGGTGCAAAGCATTGCGGCAGATGTGAGTCTTGTATGCGGCTGAAAAATGCACTTCGGGCGAACGGTGATGAGAAATATATAAAAATACTTTTTTAAAGGATATGAGACAGTGAAAACAGAACTTTTAAATCAGGAAATAAAATATGAAGGGTGGCAGCTTTCACCCCATTGGATTTATAAGAATTTTAAACTTCAAGGTGATGCAACCGTGGCATTTTGCGGTGAATGCGAAGTTAAATTGACTGAGATGGTCGATATAGAAGACGTAATCAATAATGAACCGATTTATAGCAAATCAATGCTAAGCTTTATCTCGGAACAGTTTAATGTCGGGCTTGCCGAAGGTGTTTTCAGACAAAGACTTATGATTTGTACAATTAAAGAAGCGCTTGAAAGACGTGGAATAAAAGTTGTAAGAAGCGGTGATGATTTGTTTGTGGACGGGAAGAAATTAACAGTGTCAATTGCAACAAAATCATTAACTTCTATTCTGATTCATACCGGTGTAAATATTGATTCTACAGGTGCGCCTGTTAAAGCTTGCGGACTTAGTAACGATCTTGGAATTAATGACATAAATGATTTTGCGCAAGAAGTTCTGAAGAATTATTCGGAAGAAATTGATGATATAATTATGGCAACAACAAAAGTCAGAGGAGTATAATTTATGATTCATGAAGATGAACCGATACAGCCTTCACATATCAGTTATAAAGATTATAAGAAATTGATAAAACGAAATCCTAAACAGGGTGTGGCATTGTTTTTTTCTGTGTTTTTTATACTGTTGATTGTCTTTTTGGGTTTTGCAAAAATGATGTCTCCTGATATTGATATTGTTCTGGGCGATGAAAATGCGCAAACGGAAGAAGTCGAACAAACCGGAGCGGTAGACAGCCGCTTGACGGAAATCCACATGGAAGATAATTCTCAATTTCCGGGAGATGACGGTCTTGCAATAGAAGAAGGCGAGCGTGTAGTTATTCCTACAACTAAAAAAGAACATTCTGTTTCGGAAAATCCGACTTTGGATGAAACCGAATACAGACAAACTTCGTCATCAACTTCGGAAATAAAGCCTCAGGCACCTTCGCATAAACAGGAATCCGAATCTGCTCCCGTTCCTCAAGCTCAATCGGTGAATGCAAAGGTTATTGTAGGCTCTTATGCTTCTCTTGAACAAGCGCAGGTGGCAAAAGGTATATTGTCGGATTCCGAAGCCGGTTTAAATCCGTTCATCAGAAAAATTAACAATGAATATACTATCCAGGTTGGTTCGTATAATTCAAAAGAAAAAGCTATTAATGCCGCAAAGATTTTATTAAATAAAAACTATCCCGCAAGAGTCTTGATAGAACAGTAAATTTCGATTGCACACCGAATTTATTTGTGCTATCCTCTGGATAGGATAAGGAGAAGCTATGGAAACTTTAAGAGATAAATATGAAGTTGTAATCGGTTTGGAAGTTCACGCTCAGCTGAAAACCAAATCAAAAATATTTGCGCCTGACGGAACAGAATTCGGACAGGAACCTAATACTCAAACAAGCCCTATTACCCTTGGAATGCCGGGTGTTTTACCGGTATTGAACAAAGAGGTTGTTAATATGGGTATTTTGACAGGTTTGGCGCTTAATTGTGAAATTCCTGCAAGATGTAAATTTGACAGAAAACAATATTTCTATCCTGATTTGCCGAAAGGTTATCAGATTTCTCAATATGATGAACCGATTTGTGTAAACGGTTATATTGATATTAAAGGTAAAAGAATCGGAATTACCCGTGCGCATTTGGAAGAAGATGCAGGTAAACTTGTTCACGCAGGTGCAGCAGGACTTGCAGGTTCGAGTTACTCTCTTGTTGACTTAAACAGAGCAGGTACTCCGCTTTTGGAAATCGTATCCGAACCTGATATGAGAAGTTCCGATGAGGCAAGAGCTTATATGGAAGAACTCAGAAATATCGTAAGATATATCGGTGTTTGCGACGGTAACCTCGAAGAAGGTTCTATGAGATGTGATGCTAACATTTCCATTATGCCTAAAGGTTCAAAAGAATTCGGTACACGTGCTGAAATCAAAAACGTAAACAGTTTCTCTGCACTTCAAAGAGCAATTGAATACGAAATTGACAGACAAATAGAAATCGTTGAAGAAGGCGGACAAGTTGTTCAGGAAACAAGACTTTGGGATGATAACAGCCGCGAAACTCGTTCAATGAGAGGCAAAGAAGACGCCCACGACTACAGATATTTCCCTGAACCTGATTTGATGCCTCTTGAAATTTCAAGAGAATGGGTACAGGATATTAAAGACAAAATGCCGGAACTTCCTGAGGCTAAACGTCAAAGATATATGGGATTAGGCTTGAGCGAATACGATGCTTCGGTAATTGTTGAACAAATGGGGCTTGCCTTGTTCTTTGATAAAGTTCTTGAACTCGGTGCAACTCCGAAAATTGCAGTTAACTTTATTATGGGTGAAATCGCGGCATTCTTGAAGGAAGACCATATTGAAATTACCGATACAAAATTAACTCCTGAAAATCTTGCAGAGTTGATTTCATTGATTGAAAAAAATACAATTTCCAATAATATCGGTAAACAAATCATCATTGATATGCTTAAAGATGGAACAAAAGCTTCGGAAATCGTTGAAAAACGCGGCTTGAGTCAAATTACCGATACTTCTGCAATCAAAGAAATTTGTCAGAAAGTAGTTGACGCAAACGCTCCTCAGGTAGAAGCATATAAAGGCGGAAAAGTCCAACTCTTCGGCTTCTTTGTCGGTCAGGTAATGAAAGAAACCAAAGGCAGAGCAAATCCGAAAGTCGTTAATGATTTGTTGAAAGAAATTTTAGGATAAGTGATAAAGAGATTCTTCGGCAATACAGTCATTCTGAGCAACGCGAAGAATCTCTTTTTTTTAAGCCTCAGAATGAAATTAGTGTTTGGATGAATTTTATTATGTTTTTAAAAATGCAGAAAAAATCCAGTATGGAACAGGAAATATTTGAACAGGCAGACATTCTTAATAATCTTTTGGGAATGTATTTGGATGGTGAAAATATTCGGCTGGAAGTTCCTGAAGATATAAAAAAGATAGTAATAGTTGCAAGCGGTTCTTCCTATCATTGCGCACGCTTTGCGGCAGATTTGTTTGGGAACCTTGCAGGCATGGAGGCTCGTGCTATTTATTCAAGCGAGTTTCTTCTTAAATCTGCGGTTCCGCATGATAATGATATTCTATATGTTTTTATCACGCAGTCGGGCGAAACTTCCGATACTAATTCGGCTTTGAAAAAAGCAAAAGAGTTGGGAATGCGTACACTCTGTATTACCAACCGAAAAGATTCAACTATCTGGCAGGCTGCGGATTTTAAAATTGATTGCTGCGCGGGAGAAGAAAAAAGTATTGCCGCAACAAAATCTTTAACTACCCAAATGCTTTGCTGTACTTTGCTTGTGTTGAAATATACACAGCTAAAAGGTACGGACATTTCGGGTTATCTAAACCAACTAAAAACGCTTGCCGCATCTGTAGAAAACACATACTCACTTCATTCAGATATTAAAAAAATCGCAAAATCACTCGCAAAGTTTAAAAATATCGTGATTACTGCAGACGGAATCTCTTACGCAATCGCAAAAGAAGCTTCGTTAAAGATAAAAGAAACCTCTTATATAAATGTATACTCAAATATTCTCGGAGAATTTATGCACGGTCACGTGGCGATTTTAAATAACAAACCTGCACTTATTCATATCTCTGTCGATGAATTGAGTTATACAGCAATAAAAAATTTGAATAAGATTGAAGAGGATTATCATCCGCCGCTTTTGTTAATCGGTTGTACAAATGAAAAAATAAAACCAAAGTTTAAAATTGATATAAGCTGTGAAAGTAAAATCGTAAAATCGTTTTGTATTGTTGTAATAGTCCAGCTTCTTGCGTTGGAAACAGCTCAGAATCTCGGACGTAATGTCGACAAGCCTCATGGGTTGCATAAGGTTGTAAAATAGATTATAATAATAATGTAATTAATAAAAAGGAGAGTATACATGT
>CAOJDT010000038.1 GCA_948433295.1 uncultured bacterium | reverse complement strand
ATCTTGAAGCCGGTGCGCGCGTTCACGGTTTTGACCCTGATGCAATGGTGGCAGATATCAATGCTTTTATTGAAAATAAATAGTTTATTTATTTATAAAGAAGAGCGGATGAGTTTTAACTCATCCGCTCTTCTTTTATATGTATGTGAGATAGTTTATTTGTTTAAAAATCCTGCCATTGTTGGTTTTTGAGTTATGATTGTTTTTTGAATTTTAGCGGATTCTTCTGCTTGTTTTTTAATTTGTTCATCCTGTACTGCAGGTTGAGTATTATTTTGTGCTACAGCCGCAAGATGTTTTGCTCTGTCGCGTATTGTCATGTTGTCACAATATCTGGCAAGCCATATCATAAATGCCGGTACAAGAGCCAATGTTGAAAGCGCTCCGAAGAAGCTGTTCATTGTTTTTGCGTAATTTATAAATTTATTATTACTGTTTCTGAAAGTTTTATAAATATTTTCCAGAGCTTCGGTATTTTTAACGTTTTTGAATGCGTTCTTAATTTCATCCATAGAAGCATTTTTGAGCGGTTTTCCTATAATTGCTTCTGCGTTTGCTTTAACATTTTTGTCTAAACCGAGAATTTTCTTGATGTTGCCGCCACTGTTTTCAATGAATTCGAAGAATCCGTTAATGCCGCCCGGGTATTTGTCGATATTTGAATATTTAGAAGTTATTTCACCGCTGGATAATACGTTTACGCCCGATGCCGGTGTAAAGTAATTTTTTAATTTGTGCAAGAACGTTTTGTCATGGTCTGCAGGTTTTGTATTTAATGCTAGTCCCGACAATTTCGAGAATGCTTGAGAGCAGCCTCTTGAAAGTGCTTTTGCACCAAAAAGTATTGCTGAAAAACTTGCTATATCACGTACGAGAATTTCTTTTCCGTCATATTCATCTTGTCTGTTGATGTATCTTGGAGGCAGGCAGAAGCCGAACAAGAGTGTGAGCATTGCCGGAACGGACATTGAAGCTCCGTCAAATTCAAATTTGTCGGAAAGCTTTTTAAGCCAACTTGTATTCATAACGGTTTCACCGGTCTTGTTCATAACTTTTTGGATTCCTGCGCCTTTAAAAGATGTGTTTTTACCGTTTTTTGTCTTATGAGCGGTTTCGGTTTTTTGTTCAGGAATATCAGCCTGTTGTTCACCTTTGAGAGCAGGGTTACCTTTCAAGCCGAGGTTATAAAGTTTCGGTATAACTGTGTAGAAGCCAACGACCGCAAGGAACATTGAAAGGTTTGAAAGTGCACGGGAACCTATACGTCTTGAGGTGTGAGTTTCTAAGAATTTTGCAACATCAGTGGCGCCGTCTTTTTCAAGTTGTTTGTTAACGGAACTTATAGCATCGTCAGAATAGTTTTTCAATGAACCGAGGAATTTATTAAATGCCTGTGTAGCACTTTTTTCGCGTCCTTCTATTTTTAACTCTGCAACGAGTTCGTTAACAGAAGGTGAGAGATTCTGTTTTTTTAATTGCATGAATTCATCAGTAAGACTTTGTGTCAAATCTTCGGCAGAACCGTCAACTTTTATGCCAAGTAAATTTTTGAAGAATCCTTTTGATTTCGCATTTTCAATCTCAATTGTGCGCGAAGTGAATTCTTTTGCCATTTTACCGATTTCATCATCACTTAATAATGATTTAACTGTATCGCCTTCTTTTACCGTAGTAGTTGTTTTGAGAATATTTTTGAAAACATCTTCATAGAATTCGGTTTTTGTTTTAGCTACATTTGAAAGGGTTGTACTATTATTTACTGCATATTTTTCAAAAGTTTGACCCAAGCCTTTAATCATATCAACCGAAACGTTGTTGGCCGAACCTGAATGTTTTGATATAAAATGCATCATAACTGCAGGAATAATAAATGCACTTGGTCCGCTCAGGATTTCACGAAGACCTTCTTTTCGTGCGAATTCCCAGTTAAGCGGTCCATGGAGTTTTCCGTTTTCGTCTTTGTCTCGACCACGATTAAGCCCTTCTCTAATACGAGGGGCAACCATACCTATACCATCTTGAGCAATAAACGACGCAGCAAAACCTCCACGGTCAATTGCATCCATTAATGTAACGACAGGATTAAATCCGCCTTGAAATGAAGGTGCGCTATTGTTTGGTCTGTTATTTGTTCCGTTGCCCGTTTGTTGTCTTTTAGGCGCATTATTGCTTATCGGAGTATTGATTGCTTTTACTACCATATCCCTACTGTAACTTTTCATAACTATCTACACATATTTAATTAAAAACCGATGTCTGCTATTTATTGCCATGTTAACGGGGTGTTGTTTAATTTTGTTAACATAAACACGGTTATTAAGTGTAATTATTATACTTAATCTGTAGTAATTTTTCAAGTCTTTTACTACATATATAACAATAAGTTTACATTTTGTAATATTTTGCTTTTGTGATAAGATAAACCGTATGGAAGTTAAAGTTATCGGAGCGGGGCTTGCCGGAAGCGAAGCGGCATTACAACTCGCCAAAAGAGGAATAAAAGTTAAGTTATACGAGATGCGTCCCGTAAAATCAACGGGTGCGCATAAAACCGATAAATTCGCGGAATTTGTTTGTTCAAACAGTCTGGGCGCTGCGGATTGTACGAATGCTTCTGGTTTGTTGAAGAAGGAAATGGAGATTCTTGGCGGGGAATTGATTAAGATTGCCCGTGAATGCGCTGTTCCTGCAGGCAGTGCGCTTGCGATTGACAGGGAACTTTTTTCTCAAACCGTTACCGAAAGAATTGAGTCGGATGAAAATATTGAAGTAATTAAAGAAGAAGTTACAGAGATTCCTGACGGTAATGTTATTATGGCGTCTGGACCTTTAACTTCGGATAAACTTGCCGAGTCTGTTAAGAATTTTACGGAAAGCGAGCATTTGTATTTCTTTGATGCAATTGCGCCGATTGTAGAAAAAGACAGTATTGATTTTGATAAAGCTTTTTGGGCAAGCCGTTACGACAAAGGTGAGGCTTCTTACATAAATTGTCCGATGAATAAAGAACAATATGACAAATTCTATGATATTTTAACTCATGCCGAAAAGATTGAGTTAAAAGATTTTGAGAAAAATGCGAAATTTTTTGAAAGTTGTCTTCCTATAGAAGTTCTGGCATCACGTGGAGTTGATACTTTGCGTTTTGGACCGATGAAGCCTGTAGGGCTTGTCGACAAACGTACGGGTGAAGAAAATTACGCTGTTGTTCAATTAAGACAGGATAATTCTGCGAAAACTCTTTTTAATCTCGTAGGATTCCAGACAAATTTAAAATGGGGTGCGCAAAAAGAACTTCTTCAATCAATTCCGGGGCTTGAAAATGTTAATATTGTTCGTTATGGTGTGATGCATAGAAATACATTTATTCATTCCCCTAAACTTTTGAATGCATCTTTGCAAACCCGAAAACGTCAAAATCTGTTCTTTGCAGGACAAATTACAGGAACCGAAGGCTATACGGAATCAATCGCTTCGGGACTTCTTGCCGGTATAAATATGGCAAAATATTTAAACGGTGAAGAATTGATGATTCTGCCTCAAGAAACCATGCTCGGCGCATTAACACGTTATATTTCAAATCCCGAACATGAAAAATTTCAGCCTATAAATTCCAATTGGGGTATTGTGCCGCCGGTAGAACTCCCGAAAAAAGAACGTAAAAATAAAAAGCTTAAAGCCGAACTTATTGTAAAACGCTCGATTGAAGCCTTAAACGGTTGTATCTAGTTGTTGATCTTTTTGTTGAGGCTGTTTCTTTTCTTCCAGTCCCAAGAATCTCAGCGCAGGGTGGATAAATGCATGGCTGACCTGTGGTGCAAATATTGCAAGCCCTAGTACTGAACCAATAATGTTGCTTAATTCTATTGCCCCTTTCACATCGGTAAATTTGTCGGGGGTTTCTTTGTGAAGTTCTTTGATTAGAGTGTCATTGTATTTTTCTCTTACCAGAGTTTTGTTGGCATCAGTAAGAATTTCCTTATCAAGCGTTTGGATTCTGTTTTTTACGGAAGGGTTATCTGCGAGTTTTCGATAATGCATGTATTCTTTTACGTTTGCAAAGTTTTCAAAGCCTGCCGTATTTTTGAATATTTTTTCTTTCGCAAACTTGAAGCCGCCTTTTCTGAATACCGGAACAATTAATGCCATATAAACAGCCAGACAGGTTGCCTGGTATAAAAATTCTTTTGCGGCAGCATATTGTTTCGTATTGCTGTCAATATCTTTATCAATGAGAATGAAACCCGGTCTGCCGATTGATTTTAATGTTGTTTCAAGCGCTACTGACTGAGTGGTATTTTGTGCAATACTTGCAAGCTGAGAACTTGTTACTATATTGGTTAATCCTATCATATTCTGCCTGCTTTCATTCCCGAATAAATGTTATTGTTAAACATACCCGCGCGGGAGTAATAATTTAATGCGGTTTTATTGTTTTGTAAAATCGGAGTTTTCGTCATCTGTGGCGCTTGCGAATTTATATCTAAATTTTTGTCTTCTTTTTTTTCGGGTGCTTTTAATCCGAGTTTGTCCATAATCGGTTTTATTGCAACGGAACAGAGTGCCGGAATCACGAACAGTGCCGCAGTACAAACCCCAATAAACATAAGGTTTGTTTTTGCTCTTGACGCCAGATGTTTATCTTCAAAGCATTTAGAGGCAAGTTTTCCTGCCATTTCTCCGCAGCCCCAGTATGCGGGAATTGCGATAGCCTCGGTTAAACCTTCTCTTAATGCTGTATATTTTTTTGTTTCGGGGGATTCTGTTTTGTCCATCATTGTGAAAAGCGGACGGCAGATTCCTTTAACCGTCGCAATTGCCATTACGACGTAAGTTGGTTTGTTATTTTCTCCCAGTGCTTTACAGGTTTTTTTGATTATATTGTTTATAGACATGATTTTACGGCTAATTTAAAAATCTCTGAAAAATTTTTTTTGCTAGTGTTATCTACATTTGTTATAATATATTACAAAAAATAAATTTGTAAATGAACAATTTAAAATTTATTTCGTTATATCAGTATAGAGGTTACAATATATGAACGAAAAATGTAATAAGTATGAGGCGCTATTTGTGTTTTCCGATGAGGATACGCTTAGAGAGCATGTCGAATCTTGTGAGGAATGTCAAAAAGAACAAGAAATTATGGACAAAGTTTCGGCGTTAATTCAAGAGGTTAAACCTGCGTTTTTAAAACAGCGAAAATCTTCGGCAAAAATAAAAGCGGCTTGTGCGGCTTTTGCAATACTTCTGAGCGGGGTTACTCTCGGCGTAATCAATCTCAATACCGATATCGCGGATACAATAAGGTATGGTGAAGCATTAAGCGTCGAGGATTACGGATTCCCTGTCGATTCTTACGGACTGATTATGGTGGATTGATGAACTTAAACGAAATAATTAACAAAAATAAAGAGAGTGTGAAAAAGATTATAAGAATGGTTACAGGCGTTGACAATGAAGACCTTGAACAGGAGGTTTATCTCAAAGTTTGGAAAAATTCTCATAAATATAAAGAACAAGGCAGTTTTAAAAGTTGGATAAGAACGATTGCAAAAAATGTTTCAAAAGATTATCTGAAATCTGCCGTTCAAAAACACGAACAACTTACAACAGAAGATGATACTACTTTTGAACAGATAAAAGACAAAAAATCTTCTCCAGAATTGAAACTTATACGAAACGAGAGGCAGGAAAAAATCCTAAAAGCAATAAATAATCTCAAACCAAAATTCAAAGAAGTTATTATTTATACAGAAATCTACGGATACTCCTACGAAGAATGTTCAAAAAAGTTCAAATGTCCTATCGGAACAATAAAATCAAGAATTTATAACGCCAAGAAACAATTGGCTCAAGACCTGAAAGATTTACTCTAATTAAAAGAAAGGAATTACTTTATGAAAAAAACTTTAATCCTTGCAAGTTTGCTTGCCTTTGTCGCAACGGTTCCTTGTTTTGCGGCAGATGCAACCGTAGCCGCACCGAATTCAATCAAAGAAGGCGGATGTTACAAAAATCCTGCCCCTAAAAGAGTTCAACCTCCAAACAAGGCTGATTTGGAAAAGAGAAAGGCCGAATTTGAAAAACGCTTAAAGCTTACAGATGAACAAAAAGCAAAAGCAAAAGAAATCAGACAAAAAGGTCATGAAGCCATGACGCCTGTAATGGAAGCTATAAAACAGAAACGCGATGAAATTCAAACTGTCAGATTGTCTCGAATTTCAGTAGAAATGCAGAATGAAAAAATCGCTAAGATTAAAGGTGAAATAAAAGAGTTGAAAAAACAGGCTCACGAACTTCGTATGAAGAATATGCAGGAATTCGAAGCACTTCTTACAAAAGCACAGCTAAAAGAATTGAAAAAAATGAAAGAAGAAGGTCGTAAAAAATTCGAAAAGGAATTCAAGAAAAATCATCCGCACGGGAAAGCTCCGTTCGGACCTCCTCCTCATCGTGACGGGCATGATTTTCCGCCTCCTCCTCCGCCTGTTGCAGAATAATTCAATACAAAAAAGCCTCCGGTAAGGAGGCTTTTTTGTTTATCTTAATGGGATTTTTATTTGAAATTCAGTTGAATTTTTATCGGATTTTATCAGAGATAATTCGGCGTTTTGAAGTTCAAGGTTATTTTTGCAGATGAAAAGTCCGAGTCCGCTGCCAGTTTTTTTTGTTGTAAACCCTTCACTAAAAAGGTCTGAGTGTACTTCTTTTGGGATTTGTCTGCCGTTATTTGAAACTTTTATCAGAAGATTGTTATTTTCTGACTCTGTTCGCACAACGATTTCTCCCGTTTCTTCAATTGCTTCGTTTGCGTTTTTTAAAAGATTAATCATGCAAGCAAGAAATTTGTTTTCATCAACAAAGATTTCTCCGTCAGTATTTATTTCGTTTTTAAATTCTATATCTTTATCCTGCTTATAGATTTTTGAAAGCTCTATGCTTTGTTTAATCAATTCGCTTGCTTTATGGTAAGACGGTTTGAGATTGTTCAATGATTTTAAATCTATGACGGAATTGTTAATCATTTTTACTGATTTGTGTATGCATTCCAGTGCATTGTTTATTGTTTTGTTATCTATATTGTTGTCGGCTAACGTTTTTTTTATAATTGTTGTGTATATTTCGCAAATTGATGTATGGTTTCTTATTTCGTGCGCAATACATCGGGATTCTTCACGGATTAATTCTGATGGCATTTTTATCCTCATTTCTAATATAAAAAGGGCTCAGTGAGTGACTGAACCCTTTGAAAGTTCTTTTTGCTGTAATCTATGCGGAAATTTTTGCACGGACTTTGTTTGCAAAACCGTTGTTCAAAGCGTAGAGTACGGCTTGAGTTCTGTCGTTAACCTGTAATTTTTGGAAAATATTATTTACGTGAGTCTTAACAGTAGTTTCAGAGATAAATAATTTTGCCGCAATACCTTTGTAGTTATTACCCTGAGTGAGAAGGTCGAGAACTTCTTCTTCACGAGATGTAAGGTAGGATAAAAGGTTTTCTTCGTTTTGAGTTGAGGATTCTTCTTTGAATGTGCGTTGGAAGTATTCGAAGAATCTTGAAGAAAGTGCTGACGGAAGGTAAACTTTTCCGTTCAAAATTTCGTCAATCGCATAAATTAATTGTGCGGATGCCATAGTTTTTAACACATATCCCTTCGCGCCGATTTTCATTGCTCTGAAGATTAAATCAGCATCATCATATCCGCTTAATGCTAAAATTTTTGTTCCGAGTTCGAGCTTTTCGATTTCTTGAATCGCTTGCAAACCGTCTTTTTCAGGCATATTAATATCCATCAAAACTAAATCGGGTTGATATTTTTTAACAAGGTTAATACCCATATTTGCGCTTGTTGTGGTTCCTACAACATCATAGCTTGTTTCAATATTGATTAACTCTTTAATGCCTCTTAAATGATCTGCATTGTCATCAATTAATAATAATCTTGGTTTTCTCTTGAACTCTCTCATTTTATTCCCCTCTTAAACTTTATGTATTGCTTTCCTCTACACTGTATATACTACAACTTTTAGAGGGGGTTCTTCATCCATGCCTTGATTGATGTTTTGCTGAGTAAAGCATGAATTGTTGATTTAAATCTTTGGATTGAGAAAATCTCTCAACCATGCTCTACACCATGCTTTGAGGCATGGTTGATATTTTGGAATGATTTTTTTTGTCTAATCTTTTTAGTCTAATTTTATTGTGGTATATTATAAAATATCATTGGTTTAGGAAAGATAATACTTTTTTGAACACGCTCCCGGCTCTGCCTCCGCTATCGTCTCAAAAGCATTATCTTTCTTAAAATAAGAAGAGGGAGTAAGATGGAATTTTTAATATTTATAACAGGGTTTGTGATTGGTGCGGCTGTGGTTTATGTGCCGTTATTTTTTAGTAAGAAGAACGAACAAGCGGCAAAAGAAGCTATGTTTGAACAGATGAAACTTTATTTTGAAAACACTGCGAATAAGGTTATAAAGGACAGTTCGACCGAATTAACCGAACAGAACCGCGAAAAACTTGATGAATTTTTCAAAAGATTCAAAGAAAAGATTGAGGATTTTGAAAAACGCACAGAAGAAAATTTCAAAGTTGAAGCCGAAAAGTTTACGCGTTTTGATATGAATATAAAAAGTTTCTTGGAAGCGGGAAATAAGATTACGCAAGACACAAATGCGCTGGTTAATGTTATGAAATCAGATAACAGAAGACAGGGGCATTGGGGTGAAATCGTTCTTGAGCGGGTTCTTGAGGCGTCAGGGTTGCGCAAAGATGAAGAATATAAAATCCAGTTCGGTACAGGTGAAGGCAGACCCGATGCTACGGTGTTTTTACCTGAAGGAAGATGTGTTTATGTTGACGCGAAAACTTCTCTTGCCTCCTGGGACGGATATGTGAATGCGGAAGATGATGATGAAAAAGAAATTCATTTGAGGCAGTTTGTTGATTCTACAAAAGCACATATCTCAGGGCTTGCAAAAAGAGATTATTCGGTTGATGAAGTTTCGCCGGATTATGTTTTGATGTTTATACCGATTGAAAGTTGTTATTCTATGATGTTTTGCGAAGATTGCGCACTGTGGGATTTGGCATGGAAAAATAAAGTTATGCCTGTTTCTCCGTCAACCCTTCTTGCGGCATTAAAGATTATTAATTCTTTCCACGTGGTAGACCGCCAGAACAAAAACGCAATAGAAATTTCAAGACTTTGTTCGGGAATGTTAGATAAGTTTGCAGCACTCCTCGCTGATTTATTGAAGATTCGTACAAACCTTGATACAGCGCTCAAAAAACTTAACGGGACAGGGAATATTCTCAACCAGATTAAGAAAATCGAAAAACTCGGCGGGGTTGTTTCAAAGCAGATCCCTGAACTTCCGGAAGAATTGAAAGAAGATGTTTAAGAGTTAACTTTTTCTTTTAATAAATTTAGATATCTGTCTGTTGAATTATTTTCATCAACGGACAGATATTTTTCATCGTATTCCAACGGAATCGGTATGCATCCGTCGGCTTTGCCTTTTTTTGAGCGTTCCAGATATTCTTCGTAAGATTTTGTCCAGTAATGGTTTATTATAATTTTGTCAAAATCAGGTTTTGAAAACGGTCCGCATATATCTTCGCCTTTGGTATTAACTTTTTTGGCTCCAAACAGGTGTACACAAAAATGCGGATGATATGCCAGAACTACGCTTCTGGGATTAACTATTGATTTGATGTGTTTGTTCCAGTCGGTTGAAAAATCACATTTTTTGAACTTTTCGCAGACAAGACCTTCGGGTTTGCTGTAATATCCGTTAAATCCGTGCATCAGCCAGTTGATTCCCAGTGCGTCAATTTTGTGATTGATTTTTGTTTCAATATTTTTTATAAATTCAGTAACCGTTGAGTGTTTTTTAGGGGTTATAAATTCGTCAATATCAATAAACGCCATCATTCGAACTTTTCTGCGATTTTTTATAATTGAATCCTGATAAGCTTTGAATTGAACCTTTTTGCCTTTTATGAATTTATAAATTACCTCGTTTGAATCTATGTATGGCTGCAGAACTTCTTTTAAATTGTCCGTACTTTCATTGTCGTAAATGTAGAATTTTTCAACCCCGACCAATTTATGAAACTCAATCCATTCTTTCATATAAAATGCTTCGTTTTTTACTATAGCCGTGATTCCCAAATCAGCCTCAAATTTGCAGGGCAAAAGGTTTGACGCAATACATAAGATATATTGACCGATAAGATTAAACCATCCGTGGGTTCTTTTATATAGAAGAATTTGACTGGTTTCAGGATTGTTCAATTGAGCCTCGTACTGTCTTATTATTTTTTATCAACCTGTTTTATATTAATACTTTAGCAGTGTGTATGTCAAATTTACAAATGCGTATAAAAATCTTGCAATATAATTTTTGAGTGATAAAATAAATTTGTTATTGAGAGGTGGGATTGAGATATGATTAAACCGCAAAGTCCGAAGGACAGAGTTATTTTGGCATTGGATGTCGATACGCTTGAGGAAGTTAGAGAACTTGTTCTTGAGTTGAAAGATTATGTCGGCTATTTCAAAATAGGTTTGCCGTTGATTGTGTCGTACGGATTTGAGGCTGTTCGTCTTATTGAAGAATTGGGCGGAAGATGTTATTATGACAGCAAATTTCATGATATTCCGAATACCGTTCAAAAAGCCTGTATCAATCTCGTAAAAAATAATATTCATATTTTTAACGTTCATATTCAGGGTGGCTCAAAGATGATTGCGGGAACTGTCAAAGCTGTTAATGCCTGCTGTAAACGTCTGGAAAAAGAACCTCCCGTTATTCTTGGAGTGACGCTTCTTTCAAGTTTCGGTCAGCGAACTTTAACCGAAGAATTATGTGTTGAAAAAAGTATAGAAGATTACGTCTCACAGCTTGCGAAAGTTGCGAAGGAATCGGGGCTTGACGGGGTTGTCGCAAGCGCTGATGAGGCAAAAATTATTAGAAAACAGATTGATGATGAAGATTTTATAATCGTTTGTCCTGCTACAAGACCTACCTGGTCGTCGGTTAATGATCAGGTTCGAGTTGACACGCCGCGTCAGGCAATCCTTTCAGGGGTTGATTATATGGTTATCGGTCGTCCTATTACTACTGCCGAAAATCGTGTAGTGGCAGCGCAGCTTATTCTTGATGAAATTGCAACGGCACTTGAAGATAAAGATAATCCTATTTAATAATTATTTTGAAATACAAGCCGCAATAGCGTCCATTAATCGTTTAACTTTGACGATTTCTATTTTTTTGATGTCAGTTGGAACATCGTTTGCGTATGGAATAATTGCTTTTTTAAAACCTGTTGCAACGGCTTCATTAAGTCGTTTTTCGATATTGTTTACAGGATGGATTTCTCCCGAAAGCCCGATTTCGCCGATAATTACGGTCTGACTGTCAACGACAACATCTCGTGCGCATGTTGCGACTGCAAGCGCGATACCCAAATCCGCGCTCGGTTCGTCAACGTCGATTCCGCCCATAACATTTACGTAAACATCCTGCTTGGAAAGATTCAGTCCGACACGTTTTTCCAGAACCGCAAGAATCTGGTGAAGCCGACTCATATCAACCCCATTGGTAACTCTTCTGGGACTAGGATAAGATGTCATTCCGACTAGCGCCTGAATTTCTACCATTAGCGGACGGGTGCCTTCATTTGTAACAATAATCGCACTACCCGGGGCTGCAACCTGTGAGCGCTCGTTTAAGAATAATTCATTCGGATTGCTTACGCAGCGGAGTCCACGAGAATTCATCTCAAAGATTCCGACTTCTGATGTGTTGCCGAAACGGTTTTTCATTGAACGAAGCATTCTGTATGATTTGTATTTGTCGCCTTCAAAATAAATAACCGTATCGACCATGTGTTCCAAAACCTTCGGACCTGCGATGTTTCCGTCTTTTGTGACGTGTCCGATAACAACGGTTGTAATATTTTTGCTTTTTGCAATGTGCATTAAAATATTGCAGCATTCGCGAATTTGCGAAACGCTTCCCGCCGAACTTGCGACATTGTTTGAATAAATCGCCTGAATACTGTCAACCACAACAAAATCCGGTGAAATTTCTTCAATTTGCGATTTTATATTTTCCATATTTGTTTGAGGATAAATGAATAGTGTTTCTGCGTTTATTCCGAGGCGTTCCGCGCGCAGTTTCAACTGGGTTGCGCTTTCTTCTGCGGAAATATAAAGAACTTTTTTCCCAGCTTTGCATAATTCGCCGCAGGTTTGTAATGTAATTGTAGATTTCCCGATACCCGGGTCGCCCGCAAGAAGTACCAGAGAACCCTGAACAAATCCGCCGCCGAGGATTCTGTCGAATTCGGAAATGTTTGTGGATACTCGAACGCTTTCATCTACTTTAATATCTTTTAAAAGAGACGGCTTTTCTGTGTTAATAAATTCGTTAGCCGCTGCGTTGTGAAGTTTTTCGGAAAACTGAACTTCTTCGGTTAATGTACCCCACGAACCGCATTCGGGGCATTTGCCGAGATAGCCCGCGGTTTCGTAACCGCATTCCGTACAAACCCATTTTGATTTAACTTTAGCCATAAATGTATTATATGTCCAGATTAAAACTTTGTAAAGTGTTTTAATGTCCCCCTTGTAAACAACCCGCAAGCGGTACCTTCCTCTTGCGAACAATACTTAATTGTTCTCCCGGCAGAGTCTTTACAAGGGAGGTTTTATATAAGGCGGCGATGAAATCGCCGCCTGAGTTGTCTATTTTTTTGCCGTTTTGTTCAACGCCGCAACGTCTGCTATTCTCATCGCAAAATAAGGTTTTGTTTTGTCCGATTCTTGCAAGAAGATTACAAACGTATCGTCAAAATAAAATTTACGCGGTTTCATTTCTTCTTCAGGCGCAAGTGCACACAATTTTGTCATTATTGCGGCTTCGCTTTTCAGTTTAACGCCTTCGTTGTCCATTTTGAATTGAACGGTTTCGATTGCCGTATCAATCATAATGTCGGTTCCTTTGATTTGTTTTTTCTCAACTTCAGGGAAGTTTTGCATTTTGAACATATCAATGTTCGGAACTTTCAATTCATCTTTTGAGTTAAATCTGAAACTTCCGTCATAAGCCGCTTTTTTTATAAACATATCAGAATAAAGTTTGTCGAAAGTTTTGTTATCATCTGTTCTGTAAAGGTATACAACATCTTTGTCTTCAGTTCTTAACGCCACTGCAAAATCATTTTTTGAGTTATGGAAAAGAACATTCACATTGTTGTAAAGATCCTCATCGCTTTTTTTGTCAATTCCGAAGTAGGCAACTTTTGTTCTGTTTTTTCCGAATTTTTCTTTATCTAATTTTGCGAAAGCTTTTCTGAATTTAAAATCTTTTTTCAACATTGCATAAGCGGTGTACTTGCCTTTACCCTTTGACCAGTCCATAGAGTCAAGAATATCGCTTTTTTCGTTGAATTTTTCTTTAATAGCTTTTTCAATTTCTTTTTTTAATTTTGGAGAAGTTTCGCCGAAGGTCGAGTAGTAAGCTTTATCTGCGATGAATTGCGAGTTAAATGATTGTTTATTTAATTCGTCAATAATGTCAGATGTATACCCAATAAATTCAACAGGTCCGTTTGTGAAATTATTCATCAATTCGTTCCAGGCAAGTTGGAATGTACCTACCCATATTCTGTTTTGAGCAGTTGACGAAGCTTTTATCGTCGGCAGCAGTTCCAAATTTGAGGTGTTTTTTCTTCCGAAAGCATTTGCGCTAAGCCCTCCAAAGATAAGAAGTGCTGCAAATACAGATACCAGTAATTTTTTCATATCTCTCTCCTTTTTAAACCAAAAAGTTTTGTATCAATTTAATTTTATCATCATCTAAAACTTTTATCAATAAAGTTTTTTCTTTAGACGTTTCTCCGCGCAAAATCTCTATTGATGACTTAGGAATTTTGAATTGTTTGGATAAAAACTCAATAAGACATTTGTTTGCCTTTCCGTCAATAGGTTGTGCAGTAATTTTAACTTTTACGCCGTCATCTGATTTTATTATTTCATTTTTTGAAGCGTTTGGCGAAATCTTCAGTTTTATAATAAGACCGTCTTCTTTTTTCATTAGTAATCCTTATGTATGAAATTTTTCCGTTTTGCTTGAAAAATCGAAATTAAATTCGTATTATTATTATATCATGTCCGAAAATTCACTATTTGATGAAATAAAACAAGCTTTAATCGCGCAAAACCGGGAAGAAAACGAAATTCTTAAAATCGAAGAAGCGTTTCATTTTGCGGAGCGTTTGCACGACGGTCAATACAGGGTATCAGAAGAACCTTATATTATTCACCCTGTTGAAGTCGCAAAGATTCTGGTGAATTTAAAAGCCGATTCTCATACGATTATGGCGGCATTTTTACATGATATTCTTGAAGATACAGACACTCAGCCCGAAGAAATTGAAACAAGATTTGGAAAAGATGTTCTTACTCTCGTTCAGGGGGTTACAAAACTCGGCAAATTGCAGTTTAAGTCAAAAGAAGAACGTCAGGCTGAAAATTTCCGCCGTTTATTTATCGCAATGGCAAACGATATGCGGATTATTTTTCTCAAACTCGCTGACCGCCTGCATAACATGCGTACTCTTAATTTTATGGCGGCGGTTAAACAACAAAAAATTGCACGCGAAACCTTAGATATTTTCGCCCCTCTTGCTAATCGTTTGGGGATTTATAAGATTAAGGCAGAACTCGAAGACCTTTCTTTGCGTTATCTTGAACCCGACAAGTACTTTGAAATCGCTCAGCTTGTTTCTCAAACCAGAGCCGAACGTGAAATGACTGTTCAACTTTTGATGGATAAGATTTCAAAAGACGTTAAAAAAAGCGGAATTAATGCGCAAATTACGGGTCGCGCAAAGCATTATTACAGTATTTACGCGAAAATGAAGCGTCTTAATATCGCGTTTCATGAACTTTATGACATTACCGCCGTGCGCGTAATCGTTGATACCGAAAAAGAATGCTATGAAGTTCTGGGGCTTATTCACTCTCAATTTAAGCCTATTCCGGGAAGATTTAAAGATTATATTGCAATGCCGAAAGGTAATATGTATCAATCTTTACACACCTCTGTTATAGGTCCGCGTTCAAAACCTCTCGAAGTTCAAATAAGAACCTGGGAAATGCACGAAGTCGCCGAATACGGGGTTGCTGCTCACTGGCGTTACAAGGAAAAAGGTTCTCAAAAAGCCGACAATCCGACTGATATGCAATTCTCATGGATGCGAAAACTTGTTGAATATGACAAAGATATGACCTCCGCAGAAGATTATGTAACTTCCGTAAAAATAGATCTTTTTTCGGATCAGGTATTTGCGTTCACACCTAACGGAGACGTATTTGACCTTCCTATCAATGCCACTCCCGTTGATTTTGCATATAGGATTCACTCAGAAGTCGGAAACAAAACTGTAGGTGCGCTTATAAACGGACGTATCGCGCAGCTTGATACAAAATTAAACAACGGTGATATTGTTGAAATTCTTACGTCAAAAACCCCTGCCCCGCGTCTTGACTGGCTGAATTTCGTTGTAACCAAACAGGCCTCTTCTAAAATTAAACAGTGGTTTAAAAAGAATAATCGTGAATCTCACCTTGAAACAGGTAAATCTAATCTTGAACATGAACTTACAAAATCCGTGTTTGACGATTATATGAAGCAGGGCGAGTTTGATAAAGTCGCTAAACAAATGAATTATCAGAGTGCCGAAGATTTGTTTGCCGCGCTTGGTTACGGTGAAACAACCGTAAACAAGGTTATCAACAAACTTAAAAAGCCTCAACAAAAATCTATTGAAAATAATTTCCATTCTTCTAATCGTAAAAAGTCCGAAAAAGATATCGTCGGACTTGAAGGATTAATGTATTCGTTTGCACGCTGTTGTTCGCCAATTCCGGGTGAACCGATTGTAGGGGTTGTTACTCGTTCCAAAGGGGTTTCCGTTCACAGAATTGATTGTAAAACTCTCGAAAATGTTCAGCCCGAACGTTTGTTGGATATTCACTGGTCAGGGCAAAATACAAATAAAACTTACTCTACTACGATTCGTATTGAAACAGGCGAAAATTTAGGTTTACTTAAAGAAATTATTGCTGCTGTTTCGGATAATAATATTAATATTAATTATGCGAACGTAAAAGTTAAAAGTAATAAAATAGGTGTAATTGAACTCGGAATTGAGCTTGATAATGTTGAAACTCTCAAAAAAGTTATTAATTGCATTCAGTCGATTCCTGATGTTTATTCGGTTAAGCGTATTCAAACTTCGCATGCTGCGCATTCTCAATCTCCGCGGAATCAGAAAACGCAAAGCCGTCAGAAACCGAAAAGAAGATAATATAACCGGCGGCGGCTTTTTAAAAGCCGCCGCCGGTTTTGTTATCCGTTATAAATT
>CAOJDT010000037.1 GCA_948433295.1 uncultured bacterium | reverse complement strand
AAATTTCATAAATGAAAAAGTTTATCATAAAAAAGTTGAACGCAAAATCAGAAGCACCGACTTTGCGCCACATGTTGATGATATCGGTATGGCAGTAACTCTAATGGCTGACAAGTCAAAAGTTTCTACTATTATAACCAATACCGTGCCGTTATTCTTATGTGTTCCGGGTATTGAAACAGGAAAAGCACGATAAGATTATTCCTCTCATTCTAAGATTAGAACAACTCTATTCTTTCTCTTTAAGTATTCCCGTAAATTTGTCAAGTCTTTGTAAAAGCGGTTGCATTTTTTCGGCAAGGTTTTGTTTAAACTGTTCCGCATCGGATTTTCCGCTATTTTTGTATTGAATATATTCCCTGTCCATTTGCGCTTTAACCGCAATTTTCAAAATTTCAGGTAAGTTTAAGGCTGTCGGATTATCACTCGAAAGATTTTTGTAATACCTGTCTTCATAATCTTTCGGAAGTCGAAGTTTCCAGTTAATTGGTTTCTCGGTTCCTGCGTAATTGTATACCTTATCTATTCCAAAAAAATCTGCGAAATCTATTTGAATTTTTTCAGAATTCATGAAAAGCTCTGCAAATTTTGCTTTTACACGGTCAATATTACTGTGAGAAATTTTATCACAGAACGCATCTCTTTCCGCAGCTCTAGATCCATCCCAATGCAAAAATCCTGCCAGATACATCGGATTCCAAGCATAATGGTTCCTTGCCCATTCGTTTTCATTTAAAACTTTTATTGCAGGCTGACTGTCATGAGAACCGATAAGCGCCCAGTTTTTACGTGAAGAACCTTCCGAACGCGCAAATTCAAGCTGTGTTATCCCCGGAAGATTATGTTTTCTTTTATAAATTTCATCAAACCAGGTATGTTCGTTATTCGACAAATCTTCCCAAACTGCATCATCAGGATTCAGTCCGTGTTCTCTCATTGACGGCAAAATAATTCTTTCTAAAATATTTTTATAATTACATTTAGGGTCTAAACCGAGATGGGAAATATTTCCTCCGTGGAATTTGTGGGAAAGTCTGCCTCCGGTAATTTCCACAGAATTTTCGTCATAAATATACGGGTCAATAAGACCTAATGCATGGTCAATTCTAACGTTTTCACAATCATTCAAGGCTGAATCAATTTTATTTTTTAATAACTTGCCTGCAACTCCAAGCGAACCGTCATCATTAAAAAGTTTGTTAGGATCAAGTACGGGGACATTCCACATTTGAGGTCCATAGGTACCACCGTTCGGACAGCCCAATCGCCAGCCTGTCAGGAATGCTTCTTTATTTATCCATTCATCGGCAGGAGCAAATCCGACAAGTAAATCGCTTATATATTTAAAATTATTTTGCTGCCTGAATTCTTTATGTTCTTTTATTTGTTTTTCTGCAATGAACTGTTCAAAGGCATAGGTATTAATAGTTTTGCCAAACTTTTTAGCCAAATACACAAATCGTTCTTTTGCTTTGGAATCCTTATTTTTTAACAGTTCTGGCAAATTTTTATCAATAGGATTTTCCCATACATTGAAATCATTAGTTCCGTAAGTTTGGCTGAGAACCTTAAACAATCCTTCTTTTACAATTCTTTCTTTATTTTGATTTTTAAATTCTTGAAACTCGTCATTAAGTTTCAACGCTTGTGGGTTACCCTGTTTTACTTTTGTATTAAAATTATTATAAGCTGCAGTTAATGCGATATTATAGTTTTCGAAAGCATCATAAAATTTTGAATACGAATAGTTGTTATCGTCATCAGGATATTTTACGGCAAGAGAAGCTAAAAGTCCGCCGGTATCCTTATCGCTCAATATATTTGCGTATTCATCACCTTTAAGTGCATTCAAATCAATAAACAATTCATTTTTTGCAAAAACAGTGGATTTGTATGGTGAAACATTAGCTTTTGAAAGTTTTCCATTCGGTCCTAACTGAGTATTATTAAAACCGTGAAGCATCTCCATTTCAATAACATCTTTTGACATTTTAGAATAAGGAGAACCTGTTCCAAAATCATTTGAGGCTACGGGAAAACTCGCGCCATGCATTATCATTGCCAGCTCTTTCACACCTAAATAATCAAATGCAGGTTGAAGCGTTTCGTTTCTGTATTCGTTTTTTTCGTTTTCCCTGAGACGTCTTTGGAAAACCGGAGCATTTTGGCATGCCCCTGAAATATTCATGACCTTCATATTATTCTAAAATCCCTAAAGAAAAATTTTTGCTAAATTTCTTCAATAACTTCAACAGCAAAATTGCAGCCGATTTCTTCACGTGAAAGCACCACGATATCATTTATATAGTTTGACAGAAGTGTGAAAAACAAATGTCTGAACTCCAACGGAACAAGGAGTTTTATTTGAGTTACGCCTTTTGCTTCAGCTTTTTTCGCGATAATTTCCGCCAACTCTTCGGCAAAATCGCCATCTATTCTTATTATAAATTCATCATCTTCATCAAAACTCGGAATGAATTTTTCCATCGTATTTTCAGACATTTCAAAAGCCTGAATCACACCTTCGGAGTTTACATGCTGCTGACAAATTCTTCTTGCAATTGACAGGCGTAATTTTTTCAACAATTCTGCCTTTGGACAATCTTCCGCAAAGTCGTTAATTCTTTCAAAAATATATGTAATATCTTTTACGGAAACTCTCTCTCTGATAAGGCTTGTAAGAATAAACCTCAAATCAGAAAGTGAAATATAATCAGGAATAATATTTTCTACAAGATAAGAATTGTTATCGCCGACTACATCTACGTATTTGTCGACATCGGTGTAATCAAGAAGTTCATCGACATACTTAACGGCCGCATATTCAAGAACACTCGCGATATATTCAGCTCCGCTCAATCCTTTTTCCCAGAAGTCTTTTGTTTGGCATCTTTCTAACCAGACAATGTTTCTTCCCGATACTATATCAGTATCGTAAATCGAATTTTCCAATTTCTTTTCAAGATGGATTTCATCCTCAAAAAACATTGTATAATTTGGATAAGCTGTACCTCTCAAAACCTCACAGCCGCGAATATTAATCGAAAACTCGTAAGGATTAAGTGTTTCATCATCTCTAAAAACAATTTTCGGAATTACATACCCTAACTCATCGGTTAATTTTAGTCGAGAACGAACCGTCGCAGCAAGAAGAGCCTCTTCTTGAATTTCACATTCGTTATCAACATATCCGAGGAGTTCTTCGCTTAAATTTATGGTAAGTTTTTCTTCATGAAGTCTTGAATACATAACATCTGGCGATGTTGCTTTTGCAAGGTCCACTTTTAAAGATTCAAGCTCTTTTAAGCCCGCAGATATCTTATCATTAAGTTTTTTTCTGCCTACCGATGCAGGAGCCTCACCTTCAAGTTCAGTTTTGATTTTAGAAATTTTCGCCTGCTGGTTTTTAATTTTTAATTGAATATCAATACAATCTTCATAAGGAGTAAGTTTTGGAGAAAGCATTTTTTCCATCTGGCTTTTAAACGATGAAATGTTTATAATATCGCCGTTTTCTGAATCTTTGTCATTTTTCAGTTCTGACATAAAAATGCAGTTATATTTGAAACCTTCATCGGTTTCAACTTCGTTCATACTGTATAACTCCCAACCGTTCATTGACATTTCGTTCAAGAGATTTTGCAATTCCTGAACATTTTCGCTTGAACAGCTTTTTATTATATACTGCATTTTATTATTTTTAAACATCACTTCACCTTTTTATCTTGTTCAATTAAAATTTTCAATGCCTCAACAGCGGTTTTAATGGCACTGTCGGTATCGTGAACAACCGGATTTTCAAGCCCCAGTTTTTCGCGTTCCTGATTTGCTACTGCAAGGAATACGGAACCTGTTTTAACATTTCTGAAACTTGAAACTACGAAAAGTGCTGCAGATTCCATTTCAGACGCCAGACACCCGAGTTTTTTCCAGGCTTCCCATTTATTTTGAAGTTCAAAATTAACAGGCATTTTTTCGGAATTATGCTGACCGTAAAAAGAATCTTTGCATTGCACCACACCCGCATGGTAGTTTAAATTTAAACGTTTGGCTGCTTCTACAATAGCATTTGTAATTTCAAGATTAGCAACCGCAGGGAATTCAATAGGAGCATATTCTTTACTTGTACCTTCCATACGGATTGCACCCGTTGCAATAACAATATCGCCGCCTTTTACATCAATATCTATTCCGCCGCAGGTTCCCACACGAATAAACGTATCGGCACCTACATTAACAAGCTCTTCCAGTGCAATTGCTGCCGAAGCTCCGCCAATTCCTGTAGATGTTACGCTGACTTTTTCTCCGTTTAAATAGCCTGTATAAGTTGTAAATTCACGTCTGTCCGCAACAAGCTTTGCATCATCAAAGTATGCAGCAATCTTTTCACACAGTTTCGGGTCACCCGGAAGAAGGACGTATCTTCCGATATCGCCCTCTTTCAATCCGATATGATATTGTTCTCCGTCAGTTGAATATTTCATCCTTATTTACCGCTTTTCAATTTTTGAATTACCAAATCAGAAATATCAACACCGCCAACAAAAATTACTCTGAAATCAACAATTGCATCGAGTTTTTGTTCAACGAGAACCTGTCTTGCCGCTTCTCTGATTTTGTTGAATACGAGTTCTTCTTTATCAGCTTTTAAGCGTAAGTATGCTTCTTGTTTAGCATTAAATTCACGTGCGGTAGCATCTTCAAAATTTTGTTTTTTCAAAGGAGTATCCAAAGCCTTGTATTGTTTTTCTTTGTCAACCATATACTGTTGCAATTCAAGACCTTTTGCATCAACTTCTTTTACTGCCTGTTGAGCGAGCGGATAAGCTGATTGTACTTTTTGATAATCAATATATCCTACTCCTGCCGCATTTGCAGTTGCGAAAAGCATTCCGCCAAGCAATACTAACGCAGCTAATCCGAATTTTTTCATATTATACCTCCTCATATATTCTTTTATTAGTAAATTAAGTCGCCTACACCAAACGTAAAGTAACCGTTTTTATTACCGTTAGGTCCGGGATTCGTAAGCGGAATACCGTAATCGATAGACAGCGGTCCCATGCCCGGAATATAAAGTTTCAAGCCCACACCTGCAGTAATCGCATAACCCGGTCTGTCATACAAGGTATCTGCAAGGGTGTTGTCAAAAATTTTACCCGCATCCATCCAGGCTGTAAGTCTTACATTATCAAGGAATTTAATTTTTCTGGCAAGCCTTGTTCTATCCAAAAACGGAATAGGAGTTGCGAATTCTGCAGAACCCATTACAAAAGCGTCACCTGTACCGACACCGCTCATTTTGAAACCGCGGATTGTGTAAGGACCGCCCAGGCGATATGCCATTACGTCAGGCATATTGTCGCCGTGAATTTTTCCGCCTGCTTTTGCCAAAAATGACAATGATGATTTTTTACCTACAGGGATATACTGTTTAATACTACCCTGCAACTTTCCGTGAGTTTTATTAAATCCGTCGAGCCCTATATCTTCAGAGAATCTTATGCTTGCAAGTGTTCCTCGGCGAGTAACGGCTCCGCCTTCACGTGTATCGTACACAAGTGCGGGACTTAAAGAAAGAAATAATCCGCCTTCAAGCTGATTTGCACGTTCTGAAATCGGAACATTGTACTTATTGAACAAACCTGCGATTTTATCAAAGTCGCCTTCTTTTAAGTTAATATATTCAACACCTGTCGAGAAAGTAGAAGTCAGGTGAGGATTTTTCTTAAATCTGTGCGCAACCGTAGCTTCACCGCCGAATCTTCTTTCAATAGCAAGAGGAACCTGATAGCTTCCGAAATCTCTATAGAACAATTTGTTCATCAAAGAAGTATCTGCGTTAAGAAAATGAGGTTCAAAGAAACTCAATTCAAATTGCATATTCATACGTCTTTGAATAGAAGCGTCGTTAAGGATAACCCCTGAACCGACAAGTCCGTTCAATGAAACTCTCTGACCTCTTCCGCGGAAGTTGTTGTCTGCGATTCCGACAGAACCGAACACCCCGGTTACGGAATCAAGACCGCCGCCTACGGAAATACTTGCGGTACGCTGTTCCTGAACATTGATTACAACATCATAAGTATCGGGGTCTTCAGGACACGGTTCAATTTCTCTCGTCACATCCTTAAACGCCTGAGTTGCGTATAATCTTACCAAATCTTCTTTAATCTGGTTTTCATTATAAACGGTTCCCGGCTCTACAAGAATATTCCTTTCAATAACAAAATCTTTTGTTTTTTCGTTACCTGAAATTGCAATTGAGTTAATGGTTCCTTCTTTAATATTAATATTAATGGTTCCGTCAGGATCATCGGAAACCGAAGAAACACGTGCAAGAATATAACCTTTAGAGGTATAAACTTCCTGAATTTTAGAAATCGCGTTGTTTAAATGAGTAATATTTTGGGGTTTTCCTTTCATATCAAGGAGCGGGGCAAGAATTTCTTCTGTTGAAACAACCGTATTTCCCTCAATTGTAAAATCAGTTACGGGAGAGTTTTCTTCAAGGATTATTTTTAAGGTAACAGTGCCGTCGGAGTTATTAACAGGAATTGCTCTCATTTTTTCGGTAAAATATCCCGTATCATAAATATTTCTTAAATCAGACTGAATCGTATCACGATTATAAATATCACCTGACTTAAGGTGAATTTTATCCTTAATCATTTCAGTACTAATGACATTAAGCCCGTGAATCTCTACATCTTTCAAAACACGTTCATGCTTTTCTGCGGAAAGCACAGCTGACGTTTCTTCAGCTTGAACAGAGGCAGTATCGCCTTCAAAAAATTCATCGGCAGATATTGCCGTTAACGGGCATAAAGTTACGGCTATTGCTGTTATTATAAGCTTATAAAAATTTTTATTTACTCTCAACAGATTCGATTCCCTTAAAATCTTCCTCATTCTATAAACATTATATCATAAATAATTTAAAGTAAAAAACTTAATATTTATATACAAACTATTCACCTATAACCCGTCTATAGACATCATTTTTATTCACTCCGTAAAGTGCTGATAAAATTGTCGAAATTTCTTTGGCTTTAAAGTTTTTTGACTTTAATATTTCTATTTTTTCATCTAAATCCGTATCCTGAATAGAGTTTATGGATTTGTAAATCATTGCGACAATTTCACCCTTCAAAACATTATCTTGAAAATAGTCAATTACATTCTGAGCCGAATCAATTATAACTTCTTCAAAAACCTTTGTAAGTTCTCTGCCGACTGCAACTTTTGCATCAGGATTGAATTCGGCAATCATCTCAAGAGTATTCATCAGACGATTCGGCGATTCATAAAATACCACATCTGTTTTTGAAGATTTTTTTATAATATCAAGAATCTGAGATTTTGTCTTAGGCAAAAAGCCGACAAACGTAAACTCTTCACTTTCACGCGGAACCTGCGATAAAAAAGTTACAACAGCATTAGCTCCCGCTAACGCAGTTACACTCACGTTATTTTTCTTTAATTCTTCAACCAGAACGGCTCCCGGGTCGCAAAATAAAGGGGTTCCCGCATCCGATACCAGCGCCATTTTTTTGCCTGATTTTATCAATTCCAAAAACGATTTTAAGCGTTCTTTTTCGTTAAATTTGTGATACGAAATACATTTTGTTCTTATATCAAAATGGTTCAAAAGTTTTTGCGTTACGCGCATATCTTCACACGCTATGATATCGACCGATTTCAAGACTTCAATCGCCCTTAAAGTAATATCACCGAGATTACCGATAGGAGTCGGAACTATATAAAAATCATATTCTTTCATACATTTATTTTAGCATAAAAACTAAAACACTAATTAAATAAGGGCTCGTTTCTTTCTTTTAATTTATCATTAATAACATTATAATCAACAGTTACGGGAGTAGGTTTTGAAGTCTCTACGACATCAAGAAAAACTTTTGCATTTTTCGGTTTTTTTCCATCCAAGATCACTGCGGAGGAATCCTTTCTAGCAGGAACAATCAACCCGCTTTGCGCAAACTTTTCAATACTTTCTTGTGATGATAAAAATTTTACAAACCTGAACGCTTCTTCTTTATGCTTTGAAGATTTTGCAACAGACCAACCCGAAGCATCAAGAGGCACTATGCTTCCTGCAGTACCTTTAGGAAATGAAACTATATCCCAATCAAAATTTGCTTCTTCTCTATATTTCGGCACAAGCCACCTGCCAGAAAGATGCATGCCCAAACGACCTTGCAAAAACATTTGCGCCATTGTTGCACTGGCACTTTCGGATTTGAGAGGTGCAACGTGGTATTTTTTTCGTAAGTCCGCATAATTTTGCAAACCTTTTTGAGATTCCGCGGAATTTATATCATTCAAAATCCCGCCGCCTTCACTCATCAGATAAGGCAGATAAAAAAGCGGTTCCTCTTCAAAGCTTATACCGAAAACATTAGGAGGATTCGCAAGTTTTTTTGCCGAATCAAGAAACTCTTCATAAGTCCAGTCTTTTTCAGGGTAAGCGAGACCTTTTTTATCAAACAAATCTTTATTATAATAAATCACCAGATTTGATACATCGCGTGGAATTGCATAAACAGCCCCCTTCCAGGATAACGCCTCAAGAGACTTCCGGTAAAATTTTTCGCGTTCAAAATCTGTAGAACTCAAATCCTCAAACACTCCAGCATTGGCATATATCGGAAGATAAAGATTATTTATAAAAATAACATCAGGTGCGGTATTGGATGCAAAAAGCAAATGTATTTTTTGAAAATAATTTTGCGGAATGTGCATAAAATCAATTTTTATATCGGGATTTTTTGTTTCAAAATCCTTCAAAATCGGTTTCAGTATATCAATCTCAGACTTTGAACCCCAACTCGCAAATTGAATTGCCGTTCTGTCGTCGCGTTCTGCTTTATTTAACATTAAAAACGCGCACGCAAAAATGCTCCCTGCTATTATTAAACCTGTTATTATTTTTTTCATCATAAACTTTTACGGTCTATAACTCAATCAAAACGCCCATTTTATTTTCGCCGACTTCTACAAGCGAACGGAATCCGTCAGTTTTTACCATATAAACATTAGGATTATCTTCTCTTACTTGAAGCGGTTTTTCAATAGGGCTGTCGAATTTTTTCAAGACAAAAATTTCTTCTTTAATACGACCGATTAACGCCATTTCGCCATCTTTATTTACGAGATAGAATCCTTTTTCATTATCAATATTGAAACCTGATTTTACAATCAGACCGTTAAGATAATTTTCTTTCTTTTCTGTTTTCAAATCTGAGATAGGATTTGACATTTTTTTAGGTGCGGCTTTAGGAAGTTTTGAAGGAGATTTGATATTACCGAGTCGGTTTGCAACTCTGTTTGACAATTCTTCCGAAGCTGTTACTTTTCTTCTATCATCGGTAAGCGCAAAGAATTCATCAAGAGTAGACATTGAATAGCTTTTTGAGTTAACAGGCTCCGATTTTTTAACCTCTTGAACAGGTTTTATCTTTGGTTGAACTACAGGTTGAATTTTCGGTTGTACAGGTTGAACTTTTGAAACAACAGGATTCGGCAAATGCCTGCTGCTTTTCGCGATTAAATCAGCCGCACTCAAGTTTGCGCCTTCTAGAAGTCTCGGGTTAGAGTGAAGTTTTGAATAGCCGAGATTTACATGTTTGCCTTCTTTATTAACGGCGCGTTTCACTTCTTCTCTTGTTTTAGGAACAGATTTGTTTCTGTGGCTTTCTTCCATAATTGAATTATTAGCAAATGCTTTTAATTTTTTAGTTTTAGAAACTTTTGTCACATTTGACATGTGAGAAACAATCGCATTATCTTCACTATGAACTTTTACATCTTTAAAACTTTGTTCCAATTCTTCGACAACAGATGGAGTTTCAATGTCAAGTTTTTCAACGGACGGAGAATTATGGAGCATTTTTTCAAGGCTTGCAACATATTCTTCTTCTTTATTGGTTGATTTTGAAACAGATTTTTTCGAAGCTTCAGCTTCAAGTTTAGTAATTTGTTTTTCCATTTCATTAACTGCCGCATCTATTGTCACGTCAGCTTTTTTAACTTTTTTAACTTTCTTGGTTACAATTTTAGGAACAGAGTTGACGGGTTGTTTTTCCGAAGTTTCTACAACTCTGATTTTCTTTTCTACAGGCTTAACCGCAGTGGATTCAAATTCCACAGGCGCATCAAATGAAACTGTTTCCGAAATTAATTTTTTCGGGGATTTTTCATGATTTTGGTTTGATACACTTACAAATTTCTGATATTTTTCCTGCCAGTTCATATCCGCATTGATGATATTTTCATAATCACTGACAGGCTCTTTTTTATTTTTAATATTTGCCATAAATGCCTGTTTCAGCAAATTAGAAGTTGTCATGGACGATTTAATCAATTTAAATAAGAAAATCAAACCTGCAACAGGTATTAAAATCATTGCTAAAGTAATAGGCATATTTGATGAAGTCCTTCCGTTTTTTTGTACGTCTTGCGGTTGGGAAACAGCTGCAACGGTTTCAACAGGTGTTGTTACTGCAGCAGTTTCGTCTTTTGTAACTGTATTTTGTACAGGTTCATTTTTAACCGCAACCTGAGTCATCGGAGCGGAAGATTTTTGCTGAATTTTAGGTGTTTCAGCCTTTTTAACAGTTTTTTGCTGCGGAGCTTCAGTTTTCTTTGACGAAACGGATTTTATACTGTTTTGCGCCTTTTCAACCAATGTAGAAGTTTTTTGAACCGCAGGTTTCGGGGTTTCTGCAACTTTTTGCACCTGAGTCACTTTTGAAGCTTCTACAGGCTTGGCAACCGAAACTTCTGCTTTTGGCTGTTCTTTAACAACCGGAGCCGGGGTATTTTTTTCATTCTGAGCCAAAAGCTCACGATAAGCCTTTTGTCCTGCTGTTACAGGCAGGCTTTTTTGTGTGCGGGTTTTAATATTCAACGGTTTAACAGTTGTCAAAGTAACCTTTGTATAACTGCCCGAACCGTCATTAACGGATTTAATATCAACATTTGCAATAACGTCTTTCAAGCCCGACAAATCAGGAGATTTTCCTGTTGAACCCGAGACGTTAGGCATTAAAATTACATACTTGTTATCGGATTTTTTCGTAACGGCAACACTGTCGTTGTACGGTGCAGCGGTATATAATGTCACATCAACGGCAGAAGATGATGACGAATTTTTTCTTATATCCAGTTGAGTAAGACTGTTAGAATCCCCAAGTACCGCAGAAGGCATTAGGCTTAAACTTAACAGTAAAATCAAACCGATTTTGCAATTATTTATCTTCATTTTAAATCCATTAAATTTTCCCTACACATATATATAATACATTAAGTTACAAAAAATTGCCATTTTGTTAAAAAAAAGATACTTTTATGTTAAGATATGTTTATGAAAAGCGGATTCACAGCGATAATAGGGCGTCCTAATGTCGGCAAATCAACACTTTTGAATCAAATTCTCGGACAAAAAATTGTTATTGCCACCGATAAAGCCCAGACTACCAGAAAAAGAATAAAAGGTATATACACAACCGACGAGGGTCAGATAGTCTTTATTGACACACCGGGTGTACATAAACCTTTGAATAAACTCGGAGAATTTCTTCTTGATGAGGCAAAAATTGCCGTTCCTGATGCGGATTTGATACTTTTTCTCGTTGACGGTTCGGAACCCGCAGGAAAAGGCGACAAATGGATTGCACAAAACATCCTTCAAACAGATATTCCTGTTATTATTGTCATGAACAAAGTTGACAAAACTAAAAAAATCGAAAAAATTGAAGAAAATCTTTTAACTTACAAAACTCTGTTTGAAAAAAATTATCCTGTTGTAAGAATTTCTGCTAAAACAGGAAGAAATATCGACACTCTTTTGAAAAACATTTACAAAAACCTGCCCGAAGGTGAACTTCTCTATCCCGAAGACATCGTTACGGAAGAAACCATGCGCGATGTCACGGAAGAAATTATTAGAGAAAAAATTCTTCTGAACACCTCCGATGAAATCCCGCATTCAGTAGCGGTCAAAGTTGACCGTTATCAGGAAAGTGATGATATAGACAGAATTTATGCAAATATCTTCTGCGAAACAAAAAGTCAGAAAGGTATTTTAATCGGTAAGGGCGGAAATCTTCTTAAAAAGATAGGAACCGAGGCTCGTCTCGAACTTGAAAAAATTACCGAAAAAAAAGTTTTCCTCGGACTGGAAGTAAAAGTCGAAAAGGATTGGCGCAAAAAACAAACTTCGCTTAAAAATTTTGGTTACGAACAGGAATAAGTAATTAAAATAATTAATCTTCTCCCAAAATACTTCGCTTTAAATAATCCAGGTTTTCATGCTTTATTATCCAAATAGAACAATGGTAGCCGTTAAAGTTTTCTGTTCCGTTTATATCACATAATTCATAGTTTTGCGCCTTTAACTCTTTGTTATTTATTATAAGTCGCCCGTCAGGATTCACGCCAAAATGAAAAAAATCTACCCCGAGTTGATTTGGACCTTTCTTACCGTTGATATCTATTCCCAACTGTGTATTATCATAATTCAAAATCCAAAAACTCATCCCATTACCTAGAACACCTTTTGCCATATTAGTGTAATTATTCCATGTATTTGAAGAAAGCGTTCTTCCGTCAAGAGTTTTATATTTGCTTCCAAAACATTTGTCATTAACTCCACTTCCACAACTCTTAACATTTTTAATATATTTAGATAATTCTAAAAAAAGCACTTCGCCATTTTTACCGTTAGAATTTTCATCATTTACTAAATTATCAAGAGTTCCGTTTTCTTGCACTACACGAATAAAAGCTTGAGAAAAAATTGAGTAAGCAACTTTAACAGAAGTGACGATTTGCTTTTCCTTATATTTTGCGATAATTGTTGGCATAGTCAAGGCTGCAACAATACCGATAACCCCTAGTGTTATTAAAACTTCCGCTAAAGTAAAACCTTTTTTCATTTTTTATAATACCTCTTGTTTTCATATTAGATATAATTTATATTAATATCAATATAAATTATATCTAATTTAATATAATTAGTCAAGTGTTTGTACTATTAATCAAATACTTATATCATTTATTAATGGATTACAAATTTGAAGATATTACACTACTCGACTTTGTTAAAAGACTGAGCGTTTGTAAGGGTACAACAATCCGAAGACTTTTAAGCAGACTGAATTCCGAAAAAGGATACAGTAACAGCTATGCGGGATTTTACAACAAACTCAAAAACAATACGCTTAAATTTAAAGAACTAAACGATATTGCCCAAACACTTGGCTATGAAATAATCTTGCGCGAATTAAAGTAATCAGTCACGCCTTTTAAAAACAATATCATATCCCAACAAATCAGCAATTTCTTGAACTTCTACAAATTTAATCGGTCTTCTCTGAGTTTTCTGGATAAATTATTTAAAGAAAGCTTTCTATTTTTCTCAGCATACATACGCTCCGCAACTTTTGTCATTGTCGTAGCTTCCTAAGCAATTAAGGATTTTATTATTGCAATTATTTTCATCTCTTCTTAATTATATTTCGTATTGACTTATATTGCTCGCAATGATAAACTGTTAAGCATTCAAATTGATTATTACACTATAATCCTTATTTTTACAAAGAAAGGTTAAGTGCGATGAATAAACTTTTGCATATTGAACATCTCATCGCCAAGAGCGAAAAACTCGAAAATTTAATTAATTCCGATAAAATTAATAATAACAAAGATATAAAAAATCTTATATCCGAGCTTTTAGATGATATAAAAAATTTAAAAGAGACCATTAATCCAATGCTTTAAACATTAAGTTTATAGCCGCCACCATAAATGGTTTCAATATATTTTTTCCCGTTAGAAATTTTATCAAGTTTTGTACGCAGATGACGTATATGAACCCTTATTGTCTCAATATCATCATCAGGTGAATACCCCCAGATATCTTTCAATAACTGTGCCGAAGAGACCATATTTCCATAATTTTGAAACAAAAGGTTAAATATATCAAATTCTATCGGAGTTAATTTCGCCTGTTTTTCACCTATTTTTACACTATAAGTTTCGGGAAGCAGCGTAATTTCACCAAGAGTCAGTATCTCGCGCGTCGATGCTGATATCGGAATTTGGTTAGAGCGTTTTAGAAGGGCTCTTACGCGAACCTTCAATTCTTCCATTTCAAAAGGTTTTACAAGATAATCGTCCACCCCTATATTAAAACCGTTCACTTTGTCGTCAAGCTGAGACAATGCCGTGAGCATTAATATTGGAATATTTTTTGTCACTTCATTTTTTCTTATTCGTTGAGCTACCGTAAAACCGTCAGTTTCCGGCATCATTACGTCAAGAACTATAAGGGAAGGCAATTCCTGTTTACACAACGCAAATCCGCGGGTTCCGTCATACGCCTGAATAACATTATGCCCCTCGAGTTCAAGGTTCACTTTTATCAGTTCGTTTATTGCCAAATCGTCATCACATACCAAAATTTTACTCATAACCTAATTTTATACAAAAATTCTTTTTTATAAAGGCACATCCTGCTAACAGGTTAATAATTCTTAATAAATATAGCCCGACCGTATCTTACTTCTCGACAGTTTTTCAGGCATATTAATTGTAAAAGTTTTGTAAAATTTTGGATTTTAAGTGTAAATTTTACAAATTTTCTGATTTTTATTGTAATATGTTTATTGCGAAAGCAATATTTGTAGGTAAATATACATGGTATAAAAGGAGGCACATGAATTGGCAATAACTTCACCTTTTACAGCGATTCAAGAGAACGGAAAAAAAGAAATCCACTTAGGACAACACGTTTTAGCAGAATTTTTTGAATGTGATCCAAACACATTAAACAGTATTGATAAAGTAGAAAAGTACATGGTGGATGCCGCCCTTGAATGTGGTGCTACTATTGTCCAAAAATGTTTCCACATGTTTAACCCGTACGGAGTTTCGGGTGTGGTTATTATCTCTGAAAGCCATCTGGCTATTCATACCTGGCCTGAATTGGGCTACGCTGCCGTTGATTTGTTCACTTGCGGCGACAAATGCGACCCGAAAGTTTCTTACGAATTCCTTAAGAGAAAATTTAATTCTAAAAAAGCTACTTTCTCTGAATTAAAAAGAGGTATCATTGACGAAGAAACTCTTAAAGTTGCTGAAAAACCTTTCGAAATTATGCAGCAGTCAATTGACTAGTAAATTATATATAAATAAAAAAAGACCGATTTTTATATTCGGTCTTTTTTTTTTACTTTGTTTGATATAAAATCCTCTTATAAGGAAAGAGATATGTTACAAGAATTTTTATTTTCAAAAATACACAGAGCCACTGTTACTGACGCAAACTTAAATAGGCTCTATCACAATTGACGAAACTTTAATGAAAGCCGCTAAAATCAGAGAGTGGCAAAAAGTTGATATTTTAGACATAAACAACGGCGAAAGATTTCAAACTTATGTTATCAAAGGCGAGCCTGATTCGGGATGTATTTGCTTAAACGGAGCCGCCGCCAGAAAAGTTCAGCCGGGAGATAAGGTTATTATCGTAACTTACGCAAGCCTTGACCCAAAAGAAATTGAAGGTTATAAACCTACCGTTGTAATGGTTGATGATAAAAACCAAATTATTTAATAAAAAAGACCGCTCAGGCGGTCTTTTTTATTATCTGTAGTTTGTAAATTGAAGAGGGTAATCGTATTTTTCTTCATTTCCGCGAAGCATTTTAATTACCGCCTGCAAATCGTCTTTATCTTTTCCCGAAACCCTGACCTGGTCGCCTTGAATTGATGCTTGAACTTTAATTTTCGAGTCTTTGATATCAGCAACAATCTTTTTTGCAAGTTCCTGTGTCAAACCTTTTTTTAAGTTGTAAGTTTGCTTAACCCTGCCGCCAAGTGCATTTTCAACACCTTGTGGGTCTAAAGTTCTAACACTTATGTTTCTTTTAACCATTTTTGACTGCAAAATATCAAAGATATTACGTAGCTTCATATCATCGCTTGTTGTAATAATAATCGCTTTGTCAGCCTCCAATTCAATGTCAGAATTTGAATCTTTCAAATCAAATCTTGAACCGACTTCTCTTTTTGCCTGATCAACTGCGTTCAAAAGTTCCTGTTTATCAAATTCAGAAACAACATCAAAACTGCATTCTTTTGCCATAAATTACCCCCTTCTTATTTTTGATAATAATAACATAAAAAATGCAGGATTGGAACCCTGCACTTATGGAGTTTTCTTAAACTTTCCGCCAATCCATTTGAAGGGAGCGGCAACCCAGGACCCGAGTTTTTTAAAACCGTTACCGATTTTGTTACCTGTCCACTTGAAAGGTACTGCTATGGCTTTTCCGATATTTTTGAAATTAAGTTTACCTTTAAAAATTAACGCAGCCGAACCTCCTATTACAAGAAGAGCTGCAAGTGATTTAAGAAAAAAATTCTTTTCTTTTTCTTCATTTTTCTTCATTGTGATAAATTTATCACTGTCAGGCTGAGGTTGGAGACGGCTTCCACCAAGCATTGAAGTCGGATACATTCCTGTCATAAAAGGAGTGCCGAACCCCATTGGAGGAATCATACCCATATTAGGGTTCATTAAGTCTTGATATATGAACGGGTTTAGATTTGACGAATCCATACGTCACTCCATTTTTCCAAATTTTCCCAACACTATATATAAAAAGATTTTAATTTAAAAAATATTGACTTTTAAAAGCGATATGTTAATTTTTGTAAACATTAAATACAATAAAAAACGACTTGTTATAAGTCGTTAAATGTAAAGGAAAAAGGGAAAGGAAAATTATTAAATATTTTTTTATTTCGTTTTTTGGGTTTGGTATTTGTTTTGAGCGGCTCGCCTTTGCTATTTTGGGCTATGACGATGCCTTAACACTCTAGGGTATAAGAGGTGTCTTCGACACCTACCCGAAGGTTTTGAAGGTACTTTCGGTATTCTTTTCGATTACCTTGGACACTG
>CAOJDT010000036.1 GCA_948433295.1 uncultured bacterium | reverse complement strand
CGGAACAGTCCACGTTTCAGAATGACAATGCAAAAGCCGCCTTTACTCTTGCCGAAGTTCTCATCACTCTCGGCATAATCGGCGTTGTCGCAGCGCTGACACTTCCGACACTAATCGCGAACTATCAGGAAAAAGCGTTGGAAACCCAATATAAAAAAGCGAAGACAATTTTAGCAAACGGATATAAATTAATGATGGCAAAGAATGAAGTATTTGATGTTAAGTACCTTCCATTGTGGGAATGCTATACCAATGGTTCCGTGCATTATGAATGCGCTAATAAACATCATAAAGAGTATTTTAAAATGGTGCAGAGCAATACGTATGACGAGACGCCGTGGGCTAATACCGAATATAGTATATTGGGGCAGAGTAAAAAGTTTAGACCATTTAATGATCATAATTATATTTTTTCAACTGCTGACGGAATAATCTATGAACTGTATGATGTATCAGAAGACTATTCTTCATTTTCAATAATCGTGGACGTAAATGGTCCGAAGAATCCAAATACAGTGAAAAAAGATTTGTATAAGTTTAATTACAGCAGTTCGGGCAAATTGTCCGATGTAACCGAAGATTTTACATCCTGTACTGTGGATAATCCGTCAGGCTGTACGACCGAAGAAGCCTGCAGGGCATTGCCAAGTGATGTTGATGTTGATTATAAGTATTGTATTTACTGGTATTCTGATAGGGGATGTGTTAAGGGTGATTGTCCTGTATAAAAAAGCTCCCTTAATAGGGAGCTTTTTTATAATACTTTCGGGGCATTTGTATAAATTTGTAAAGTTTACACTGTTATTGTTATGTATTTGATTTATAATTACAATGGTAGTAAATCTGTAAATACTTATATGATTCAAAAAGTTCAATCAAAAACCTCAGATAATTCGTTTTTAACTTTCCCTAATGCTAAAAGAGTAAAGAAAGGTTATTTGAAACACAGATATCATAATATCGAAGAAGCAGATACCTTTACTAAAATTCGAGCCGCTGCAGGTTCGGTTGTCGGTGCTTCTATTCCTCTGCTTTACTTTGCAAAAAAACAGCACGGTAAACTTGGAAGTTTGAATCAGATTTTACGTATTGATTACGGTTTAAAAGAATTTCTTTCAATCGGAGCCTCAGCTATTATGGGCGGAACCGCGGCAGGAATGCTCGGGCAGGCGCCGCATAAAAGAAGTCAAAAATCTCAAGAGGCAGTTTTTCAATTTATGAATTCGGCGGTTCCTTCAATTATGATTGCCGGTTTGTTTCAGTTGGGAAAACGTTTCAAAATCTTGAATAATGTTCCTGCAAAAATTCTCTCAACAGGTGTTGGAGTTGTCGGTGGAATGTATATCGGAGCCGAACTTTCTAACAAAATTAATGACCCGAAAGATTTATATCCTGACAGAAAATTAACAATGCAGGATGCGGTTGCGAATTTTGATGATGTTCTCGGAGCGCTTGTTCTTGCAAAATTTCAGGTGATAGAAAAAGTCGGTGCGGAAAGACTTATTCCGGGGGTTGCCGCATGGTGCGGTTATCGTGCCGGAACAACAGATTAAAAAAGCGCTCATCTGAGCGCTTTTTGTTAGTTTGAACTTTCTATTTTTATCTCTCCGTTTTCTTGAACGAATTCGACATTCTGTTGAACCGGTTTTCTGTTGAAAATTCTTTTGATTGCAGGATCTTGATTTTCAAGTTCACGATTTTTGTTTTGTTTTTCTTCCTTAATTCTAAGGTATTCTTCGTGTTTCAGTCGTTGTTCCTGCATAGACTGCATATCTCGAATGTTCTGGCTTTGAAGTGTGCGAAATTCGGTTACCGCTTGCGGATTAAACGGTGGTGTTGCATTTGCGCAGGTTCCTGCAGCAATTATTGTCAATAATAATAAAGCTTTTTTCATAAAAAACCTCTCTTTTATTTGATTCTGAAAGTTACGTTAGCAACTGATGTGATTTTCTTTTCGATGGATGAAGTATCGCTTATGCCCATATCTGAAACATTTGTTGAATCTACAGGTGTAATTTGGAATACGCCCATGTTTACCGATTGGATTTTGCCTACACGGTTGTTTGTAGCTTTTAACATGGAAGCGGCTCTTTCTTTAGCGTCTTTAGTTGCTTTACCGAGCATTTCAACCTTGTCATCCGCAAGTTTTGAATAGAAGTATTCAGGGTTGTAGGCGTCAATGTCTATACCTTTATTAATCAGTGTTTGGAGTTCTGTCGAAAGTTCTTTGATTTGTTGTACATTTTTAGATTTTACAAACATAGGCTGTGAAATATTATAATACGCAACCTCGCCGGTAGAGACGCCGTTTGGAAGTGTTTTGTAAGTATAGTATCCGTTTGATGCCATAATTTCAATTTCTGAATCTTCAAAGCCTTTTGATTTAATAAATTCTTTTACTTGCGGTAATTGTTGTGCAACAGTATCGTATGCAAGTGCTTTTGTCGGTTTTCTTGTCATAATTCTGAATTCCAGACGACCGCTGTCTGATGTTACTGTTTTGTATGACGAACCTGTTACTGAAATTACGTCATTTGAGAGTTTGCTTGTTGCAAGTGTCGTTGCAAGTATTAATCCGCCTGCAAGTACAAGTGAAAGAATAACAAGCTGGAATTTTTCCATTTTTTCAAACATATTAATTCTCCTTATTTACATAAATATTCTACCACAATTTACAAAATAAAAAAATAAGTGTATAATAAAATCGTAAAAATCAGAGGTCAAATATGAATAGTTATATTGAAAAAGTTTTAAATGAAGTAAAAAATAAAAATGAACATGAAAAAGAATTTATACAAGCTGTTGGCGAAGTTTTCGGCGCATTGGAGCCTGTAATCGAAAGTCATCCCGAATTTGAAAAAAATGCGATTCTTGAAAGAATGGTAGAGCCGGAAAGATTAATTTCATTCAGAGTTCCCTGGATTGACGATAACGGAAATATTGTTGTAAACCGCGGTTACAGAGTTCAATTCAGCAGTCTCATCGGACCTTACAAAGGCGGGTTGAGATTCCATGAGAGTGTAAACCAAAGTATTATTAAGTTTTTGGGATTTGAACAGATTTTCAAAAACGCTCTGACGGGGCTTCCTATCGGCGGCGGTAAGGGCGGAAGTGATTTTGACCCTAAAGGCAAATCCGATAATGAAGTTATGCGATTCTGTCAGAGTTTTATGACTGAATTACAAAGACATATCGGGCAGGACGTTGACGTTCCAGCCGGTGATATCGGGGTTGGCGCTCGTGAAATCGGTTATCTTTTCGGGCAATATAAAAGAATTAAAGACGCTTATGAGGGCGGAGTTTTAACTGGTAAAAGCGTTTGTTACGGCGGCTCTCTGGCAAGAAAAGAGGCTACGGGATACGGTTTAATTTATTTTATTCGTGAAATGTTGAAAAATAATCATAACCAAAATCTTCACGGAAAAACCGTTATAATTTCGGGTTCAGGAAACGTTGCGATTTATGCCTGCGAAAAAGCTCAGCAATTAGGCGCAAAAGTTGTTGCTATGAGTGATTCTAACGGATGTATTTACGATAAAGACGGAATTGATCTTAATACAATTAAAAGAATAAAAGAAGTTGAACGCGGAAGGGTGAAAGATTATCTTCATACAAATCCTTTTGCCGAGTACTTTGAAAACGACGGTGAAGTTGCTCCAATTTGGAAAATTAAGGCTGATATAGCATTGCCTTGTGCAACGCAGAATGATATTAATATTGAGGCTGCAAAACTCCTTGTGGCAAACGGTGTTATTGCAATCGGAGAGGGCGCAAATATGCCGACATCAATGGATGCGATAGAATATTTCCTTGAAAACGGTGTTCTTGTCGCTCCCGCAAAAGCCGCTAATGCAGGCGGAGTCGCTACTTCTGCAATAGAAATGAGTCAGAACAGTATGAGATTTTATTATACGTTTGAAGAAGTTGATAAGAAATTGGAAACTATTATGAAAAATATTTTCTACTCTTGCAAAAACGCTTCAGAAACTTACGGCTTGAAAAATAATTACGTTGCGGGTGCGAATATCGCTTCATTCCTTAAACTTTCCGAGGCAATGATTGCTCAAGGCGTTGTGTAAGCAGGTCTTAGACAAGGTTTTTGTGATTTTTTACATTTGCAGTTTTGGTCGGTTTTTCCGAAGATTAATCGGAAGCCGCCAAAACGATTCTTCATCGTGCAGTTTACACTGTTTGTAATACCTTCGACATTTTCGGAAATCCCGTTTACGTTTTCCATTGTTTCCGTAAGATTTCTGGTAGCACAATCAATGTTTCTTGTAATATTTTTCATATTATTTGAGGTTTCTTCAATGTTTTTCATTGTGCGGTCAAGCGTTTTTTGATCGACAGTGCTGCTGAGAGTTACGGAGGTTCTCGACAGATTGCTTGTGGCTTCTGAAAGTTTTCTTGTTGATAATGTTATGTAATTCTCGCTGTTTTTGAATGTTGTACGAACATCTTTTAGCAGCCCCTCTGCTTCTTTAACAGTGTTATTAACATTAACCATAATCTCGCCGAGGGTTCCGATAATCAGGTCAAAAGAACCGTTTTCGGCTTGCTTTTGCATTATTGATTCAAAAGACATATTAGTCTCGCCTTTAATTATATCCCCATTTTTTAAAGTCTTTTCCGAAGCGAGTTCGGGAAGTTGGATTTCTGCGTATGTCGTATTCTTTTTATAACTTTTAACCTTTAGAGAAATGTTTTTCGGAAATTTTACATTTTTAGGAAAAAGTGTCAACGACATCTGTGTTGCTGTGAAGTCATCTTTTGGTTCTATTTTGGTTACTTTTCCTATTTTGAAACCTTTAAAATATACGGGCATGTTTTTTGAAAACGGCGCAAGTTCGGTAAATTCCGCCTTGATATGCGTGTAGTGCGCCACGTTTGATATGTATTTTATAAAAAAGAATATCAAGACAAAGGTGAATAATAATAAAATAAATGATAATATAAGCAAAATAAGTTTTTTCATACAGATATATTCTGATGAAATTCCACTCACGCCAATTCCACAATCGGGTATTAAATGAAGCTTATCTCATACGTGCCGTTGTTTATGTAGAATTTTAATTTTACTGTTTCCCCTTTATAAAGTGACGGCGGCTGTTTAAAGTACGGTAATCGCATAAGCATAAGATAGACTTCATCATTGACGCTTTTGTTTGAAGATTTATAGATAAAGCTTCTGTTTAAGAGTTTCCCGTCCTGTGATATGCTGAAACTTACCGCGCATTCGCCTTCACCTTGAATGTTCGGGATATTCAGTTTTGACAAAAGCGCGATTCTGAGTTCGTTTTTGTAATTTATAAGCGGAGTTTTGTCGATTTTTATTACAGGCGGCGTGAACTGAGGGCGCTGACTTTCGGTTTCGATTTCGGGTTTTTGAACAGGTTTGGGCTGAGGTTGTTTAATTTGTTTCGGCGGTTCTTGTTTTTGTGTTGGTTTTGGTTGTTGAACCGTTTTCGGTTTTTCGGAAACTTTTACTTCCTGTTTTTGTGCAGGCTGAATTTTTTTAGGCTGTTCTTCGGGTTTGATTATTTGAAGACATTCTTGTTCGGGTTCCTTAATTTCAGGTGCTTTTGGCGGTTCAGGTTTTTTAATTTCAGTCGGTGTGGAATCCCAAATTTTTTCAATTGGAGGAATTTCTTTTATAATAGGTTCCGATTTTGAAGTTTGGGCGGGTTTTGGTGTTTTGTCCTTTATTGTCCACGGAATTATAGCCAAAATCAGGCAAAGTACAAATATTATCACCGAAAAAATCTGTCTGATATCGGGACGTGTTTCGACAGGTGTGATTTCATCAAACGTATCGTTTCCGCAATCACAGTAATCGGGTTTTATATTGTATTCGCATCCGCAGTCTCTACATTTGAACATTTTTCAACCTTCTTATTTTCTCTACATCGGCATAATCGTCGGGTCTTGAGTATTTATCGTAATTTGAGATTACAAAACCTCCTGTTACATTTGTTGTAACTCTTTTTGTTCCTTGAGGGAATTTTAGGATGTTTTTGTGTTGATAACTCAAAAGAACCGGTTTAATGCTTTGGATAGCGTGTGGAGTATAATACGAAGTGTCAGACCAGACGCGTAGGTTTGAAATGTTACCGAACTTGTCGACTGTGAAAGAAAATCTGAACCTTGTGCCCATAGGTGCGGCAATTCTTGCATCGCGCATAACCTGATTTTGTAAATCACTTCTCCATTTGTTCCAGAGAATTACCTCTTCTTCTTCCGTAAGTACGGTTTTCGGTTCTTCTTTTTTAGGTAAAACTATTTCAGGCTCGGTTTTAGGTTGTTCGGTTTTTACGACAGGTTTTGGAACTTCTGCTGTTGGCTTTTTATTTACAATATCCTGAACGGATTTCGGTAATGTTGGTTTAATTTCTTTTACAGGCTGAGTTTTTGGCTGTTGCGCTATTTTTACTTCAATCGGTTTTTCTTGAATTTCCGTTTTTTGCGGTTGAAGTTTAATTTTTTGTTCAGCGGTTTGTGTTTTTTGAGATTGCGGTTTAATTTCAATTTCCATAACCGGAATATTTGTATCTTCAATAATCGGCGATTTGGTTTCGACGATTTCTTCTGAAATATTTTCAACTTCGGTATCAGCCTCGGCAAACATTAACGGCTTGTGAAGCTGAGGTTTTGCAAGCCCAATTATTGTTGTGATAATTATAAAAGATGTTACTAATAATATGATTAATCTGTTCATCTAATATTCCAAATAAGGTTGTGCTGTCATTGGTTCGGCGAGAATAATCTGTAAGACTGAACCTTCCGGAACATAAACTTCTTCGCCTTTTGTTGCAGCCGCAGAAATCGCTCCAAACGCTCCGCCTACGGCTGCGCTTCCTGCAAGTGATTTTGCATCAGCGCCGCAAAGCATTAAAACCGCACCGAGAACAAGTCCGCTTAGTGCGCCTGCCAGAACTTTTCCTCCGACTTTAACCACTCTGTTGTTGTCGCTTAATACACGAACTTCGTTTGTACTCAGCGGAATAATTTTTCCGTCGTGAGTGAAGATTTGTGTAAAATCAATACCGATTCGTCCGTCTCCCATCGCATAGCCTGCCGAACGTGAATTTACAACACGACCCGTGATGATACTTCCTGCGGGTGCGATTCTGATTCCGTTTACAACCCAGTCTTCGTCAAGTCTTGCTGAAATGTTATCGTTGTTTTCAATACTGTCTGAACTTATTGTTGAGGATAGAACAACATTAAACTGCTGTCCTGCCTGAATTTGTACAACTGAACCCGTTAATGTTGTGGTTTTTTGCGGCTGAATGACAGGGTTATGCGGAACCGTAAGCGGAATTTGAGGAGTTGTTGCCGCTGTTTGGGTGTCAAATCTGTGCTGGGCTTCGTCGCTGAAATCGTAATTATTTTCTTCTTCTTTAGGAAGTGAGGTTGTTACGGTTTTTAATGCGGACGGACTTTTTGAAAGTGCGTCACCTGCTTCGCTTCTAAAGAGTGTCAGCAGTCCCGAATTTCTGATTCTTTTTTTGTCGTAATTCATGGAATCGAATGTTTCGAGTATTTTTTTATTCAATTTAAGATTATCGTTTGTTAAATAATAGTAATAACAATCGGAGCCGTTTTTCTTTAAGCCTATTACGTTATAGATATTTTGCGATGGATTTTCAAGAATATAAAATCCGTTTTGTTCGATTACGTTATATCCGTGAATTTTGAGTTCGGGTTCTATAAAAGTTTTTGCCTGAACCGTTGTAATTCCTGATATCATATAAAGCCTTGCAACTTCTTCTGCAAGTGCGGTATTACACACAAACAGAAGGCTTAAAAATACACATAAAATTTTTTGAATTTTCTTTTTCATTAATTGAATTATACGTTAATTAAACACGTTTTGTAAATAAATATTTGCATTTATTAAGCAATAAATATATAATGTTTTATACCTATGAGTCAAATGAAATATATATTAATCGGAATAATCGTATGTTGTTTTGGAGTTTTTCTTTCTGCGGAAGCAAAGACAAAGAAAAAGTATAACGTTTATACCCCTACAGTCTACAAGCAGAGTAATCTTGTGCAGTCAAATGTCGGGATGAAGGGCGATGTAATAGAGCTTGTGGTGGATTATTCGGGAAGTATGGAACACTGGATTGGACTTGCAAAATCTACTCTTCAAACTATATTACCGAAAGTTTCAGGCGGAACCAATGTAGGGTTGAGAGTATTTGGGCAAAGTTCAACGGGATTTTTGATTACGGATATGATAAATTCCTGCAAATCTTCACGTATGGTTGCATTTCCTCGTCCTTCCAATAATTCTCAGATTATATCGGGCTTAAATTCTACTAAAATCGGCGGCTCAACACCTCTTACTTTTGCATTGGAAAGAACCGCATATCAGGATTTTGCGGTTTATCCGCTTACTGTTAAAAAGAAAATTGTTCTTGTAACCGATGGCGGTGAAACCTGCGGAGGTGACCCTTGTGCTTTTGTGAGAAAACTTGCAGCAACACGAAATGATATCATTATTGATGTAATTATCGTAAACGGTTCGGATAATCTCAGATGTCTTGCTGATACGTCAGGTGGAAAGTATTACAAAATCGGTACGGACGGAGATTTTTCCGATGCAATGGGCGTAACTTTCGGTACTCAGCCCGAAAGTACTTTTAAACCTCAACAAAATTCTCCGAATTCAGACGGCAAAGTTCATTACGAATTTATTCAATAATTTATTTATTCGCGCGGAGTCTTGTGATGAATCTTTCCAGTCTTCCGATTGCTTCTTTGAGGCTTTCTATAGAATACGCGTACGAAATTCTCAAATACCCTTCGCCGCAATCGCCGAACGCAGTGCCCGGAACTATTGCCACTTTTTCTTCCATAAGTAAACGTGTCGCAAATTCTTCGCTTGTCATATTAAATTCTTTTATACTTGGAAACACGTAAAATGCGCCGAATGGTTCAAAACATTCCAGTTTCATTTCTTTAAAAGCGTTCATCAAAAATCTTCGTCTTTGATTGTAGGCTTTTCTCATATTTTCGACATCGGCGTCTCCGTTTTTTAATGCAGAAATCGCTGCGTATTGGCTCGTTGTAGGTGCGCACATTATCGCAAACTGGTGAATTTTTGTCATCTGTTGGATAAGTTCTTTCGGAGCACAGGCATAACCGAGTCTCCAGCCTGTCATTGCATAAGCTTTCGAAAATCCGTTTATGAGAATTGTACGTTCTTTCATTCCGTCAATTTCGGCGATGGAAACGTGTTTTTCTTTGTAAGTTAATGCCGCATAGATTTCATCAGACATTACAAGAATATCTTTTTCAATAATTATTTTTGCGATTTTTTCGAGGTCTTCGCGTTCCATAATCGCACCCGTCGGATTATTGGGATATGGAAGGATAAGGATTTTCGTCTTATCCGTAATCGCTGCGAGAAGTTCTTCAGGGGTAAGTCTGAATTCGTTTTCTGCTTTCAGATTAATAATGACGGGTTTTGCTCCCGCAAGTATTGCGCACGGTTCATAAGAAACATACGACGGTTGTGGAATTATAACTTCATCTCCGTCATTTATTATTGCGCGTAACCCGATATCAATTGCCTCAGAGCCTCCGACAGTAACAATTATTTCGTTATCGGGATTATATTCAAGCCCTTGTGTTCGTTTTAAATATTCAGATATTTCAAATCTTAAATCTTTTAAGCCCGAATTTGAAGTATAAAAAGTCCTTCCGCGTTCAAGTGCGTAGATGCCCTCGTCTCTTATGTGCCATGGTGTGTCAAAATCAGGTTCACCTACACCCAGAGAAATGGCGTCTTTCATTTCGCTTACGATATCAAAAAATTTTCTTATACCAGAGGGTTTTAATTCGGTGACTTTCTCTGAGAGAAATCTTTTCATGGGGTAACGACCTCTCTTTCATCTGTAGATTTTTTGTTCATAACTGTTCCGTGGTCTTTGTATTTTTTTAGAACAAAGTGGGTTGCAGTACTCAAAACACTGTCCAGAGTGGAAAGTTTATCCGAGACAAAACCTGCGATTTCTTTTAATGTTTTTTCTTCCAATGTTACAAGCAAATCGTATCCGCCTGAAATTAAATAAACTGCTTTGACTTCGGGATAGTTGTAAATTCTTTCAGCAATTTTGTCAAATCCCTGACCTCTTTGCGGAGTAACTTTTACTTCAATGAGTGCTGTAACTTTTTCAATTGAAGTTTTTTCCCAGTTAATCAAAGTGTGATAACCGCAGATTACGCCTTCTTTTTCAAGGTTTTCGAGTTCTTTTAAAACTTCGGCTTCTTCTGCACCGAGCAATATTGCCAGTTCTTTAAAATCTATTCTGCTGTTTTTTTCTATAATAGAAAGCAATTCTTCTCTCATAAATTTCCCTCCGAATAACAAGATATAGGTGAAATAGTCATGCTGAACTTGTTTCAGCATCTCTTTCTCCTGAGACCCTGAAACGAGTTCAGGGTGACAGTTCTGTTGTTATTAAGTATAAGCTTGTATATAAGTCCCATTTATTATACATCAAAAATTTTTATATTGCGATTTGAGTGCCTGCGATAATTCTATGGCTGTCGGCTTTGCCGTCGTTCTGGCAAAATACGTAGTTCAGGATAAGTTTAAGCGCCTGACCTTTGACGTAATAATTTACGCCGAAAGTGTATTCGTGCTGATTGTTGTTTGATTTTGTTTTATCAGGGTCGAATTCGTCGTATCTTACAATAGTTTCGAGTTTTTTGTTAACGTGATAGCCGAGGGTTACATACCAGCCTTCTCTTTTTTTGTTTGTTAATCCCGAGCCGCCGTTCGAACCGTCTGCATTTGCGTATTCGACTCTTGCCCAGAGTTTTTTGTATTCGTAACCTACATAAGCGCCTGCAACAAAGAAATCTGTCGAATGTTTCTGACCTGCTGCAATACCGCCGCCTGTTGTTAATTTTCCATAGCGTCCGTCGGTTTTGCCAAGAGGTTTTACGTTAACCCAACCGTTGAATTCTGCGCCGGGGAAGAATTCTCTAAAGAATGTATCAGAGCTGTATCCGCCCAAATCATAATCGACAAGTGAATAATTTCCGCGTAATCTCACCCCGAATTTTCTGGCATTTGCAAGATTTCTTGAAATCTGAGAGCGATTTACAAACGGTAATGTATAAGGGGATTGTGCACCTTCGATTCCTACACCCGGGCGAGAGTTGCCGATAAGAAGTGTATGGTGGGAAATTCTTTGGGTTTCTATATAAAAATCTTGTATAAACTGATTGAAAAATCCGTGTTTATGTTGATGTGAAGGGTCAAGCATAATGCGGAAATTTTCTTTCCCTCCGCGTAGTTGTCCGTCAATAAGTACATTAATTAAATTAACATCGAATCTTGTATCCGTGTCGCCGTATTGTGGAATTGTCGTTCCCGAATTCATCTGAACAACACCCCAGAGGTGAACGTTTTCCAGAGGACCTTTTTCAAAAGAATGGGTCAGAGGTTCTTTCAAAAGACATGACGGTACATTTGTGTTTTCAATTTGAAGATTATAAACATTATGAACGGTTCTTGAAAGTTCATCATAAACCTTTGAATGATGCCGCTGAGTTTCCTGATTGAATTCCGACACCCCGCTTTCAATTACGGGAGTTTGATTTGTTTGAGGAATTTGAATTTCTTCAAGCGGATTCATCTGATTTGCTTTTGCAAGAACTGTCGTTGTAAAATCTTCGGTTTCAAGCAATATTTCATCTTCCGCAAACACTGTTGTGTTTACACATAATCCCAAAATTAATAATAATAAAATCTTTTTCACAGTTTTAGTATCTCATAAAAATATTGAGGCAGAAATAAATATTTCTGCCTCGTTAAGTTATATGTTTCTAAATTTTGTGGTCATCTCTCAAATATGCTGTCCAGAATAAAAGAACAACAAATACCAATGCACCTACCATATTTCCTAAAGTTACGGGAATTAAGTTTCCAAAAATGCAAGCTTTCAGATTAAGTGCCGAGAGTTGTTCAGGAGTAAAGCCCGAAGCCGCAACGATTGCAGGTGAGTGTTTAAGGAATAAACCGTTGGTTAAAAAGTACATATTTGCAATACTGTGTTCATAGCCTGATGCCACGAATGTCATAATAGGAAAGAATATTGCAAAAATCTTTCCTATTACGTGTCTTGATGAGGATGCCATCCAAATTGCAAGACATACCAGCCAGTTACACAAAACACCTCTTGTGAAAGCTTCAACAAACGGCAATGTTGCTTTTGTATAAGCCGTATTCAATCCCATAACTCCTAATGCTTCGTGGGAGTTGTGAGAACATCCCGAATAATAAATTAATAAGGCTAAAATAATTGAGCCTACAAAGTTTCCGGCATAAACAATTGACCAATTTCTAACGAGTTTTGCCAGGCTTGTTCTTTTTTCTATAACAGCGAACGTCATCATTACGTTACCCGTAAATAACTCCGCACCCGTTAAAACAACCATCATCAAACCTGTTGCAAATGTCATGGCGCCAACGAGTTTTGCCAAACCCCAGCTTACGTTTTCCGTTCCCGTCATAACCGTAAGTGAAACCTGCGCACCAAACGCAATCAATGCACCTGCTGCTATTGCTAATACAAAGGTTTTTGATTTTCTGAAATTGGCTTTTGCAGGCATGACGCTTTCAGCAAGTTCATGTGCAACATTACCGGGGGTAATACAGTCTTTTGTGTCTAAATTTTGAACTGTTGTCATTTTTGTTCCAAGCTCCTTTTTCATAAAAATAATCATCTCTTCCCGATACTTTTTGGGTTGTTGCAAAATAAATTTGCAATCATATAATCCCGATTGTAATAATCGGGTGGATACCGGGCATATTGTGTGTTCGGTACAAATAAAATCTTTAATTGTCCTAAAAAAAAGAATCTTCAATCAGATTCGTACGTCATTGTAAATCGTAAATTTTTAAATGCAATAGGGAAATTTATAATTTTAGAGGTTGATATACCTGAAAGTTTTGAGTTCAGTGCATTTTCGAACAAAGCGTTAATAAGAATAACGTTCCGGTATATTGTCGTGCCTCAGGCATAAAGTCGGCAGGAGTGGAGATAATTGTTCCGAAGCGTTTTTATGAGAAGCGGCTTGTCTAAAAGTTTTGAATACTGTGCATTTTCAAGCAAAGCGTTAATAAGAATAGCGTTCCAATATATTGTCGTGCCTCAGGCACTTGACAATGAGTTTTGTTAGATTTACAACAGACTTGTCGGCAATTTTTTTGCGATGAGAAGAGATTTTACACAAAGGCTGAAAGTTTTGATATGACTTCTTTTTGCTGATTTAGTTGCTGGTTGGAATATACATTTATGGTGATTAATTTATGAACACTTTTTTTATCGGAATAATTCTATTACTTGTAGGCGGCATAATTGCGGGATTATTCTCAGACAGGTTTAAAATTATTGTATTGTCTGTGTTTACGGCGATTGCATCTGTTTTGAGTTTGACACCTGCCGTGAAAGTTTTGTTTGGTGGCGAAACTTTAGTTCAAACTTTGAATTTCAATAAATTATTCGGAGCGGTAAACTTTGTAATAGATCCGCTTGCGGCATTTTTTATTGTTGTAATCTGCCTTATGAGTACGCTTGCCGTAATTTATTCAAAAGGTTATTTGAAACCTTATATGGAAAAAGGTAAAGATATAAGAGCACACTTGATTTTCTTACCTGTTTTGATTGGTTCAATGCTTTCGGTTGTAACTTGTCAGAACGCTTTTATGTTTTTGATTTGCTGGGAAATAATGTCGTTGAGTTCATTCTTTCTCGTAATTTTTGAAAACGAAAAGAAAGAAGTCAGAAGAGCGGGAATTAAATATCTTGTGTTTATGCATATATCCGTAATCTTTATTATGATTGCGTTTGCATTGATGTCAATTTCTGCGGGAAGTTTTGATTTCAATACTTTTGCTTCGGTAATTCAAAATAACAAACATTTATCTAATATAATTTTTGCGCTTTTGTTTATCGGTTTTGGAACAAAAGCCGGGTTTGTACCGTTCCATAACTGGTTGCCTGACGGGCACCCGGCGGCGCCGAGCCATGTTAGTGCTGTTATGTCGGGTGTTATGATTAAGACAGGTATTTATGGAATACTCAGAACGCTTACTTTTATCGGAACTCCATCTAAGGCTGTTTCATTTGCAGTTCTTTTTGTTGCATTGGTTACTGCGCTTTACGGTGTTTTGTATGCAATTACTCAGGAAGATGTAAAAAGAATGCTTGCGTATTCATCTATTGAAAACATCGGTATTATCGGATTATGTATGTCTGTGGGAATGCTCGGACTTTCATATAATAATAATGCGGTTGCGGTGTTAGGTTTTGCGGCTTGTATTTTGCATATACTGAACCACTCAATATTCAAGGAATTACTTTTCCTTGCAGCGGGAAGCGTTTATACAAAAACACATACAAGAAATATGGAAGTTCTCGGAGGTTTGATTAAATCAATGCCTGCGACTGCGATAATGTTTCTTGCGGGTTCGGTTGCAATTTGCGGATTGCCTCCGTTTAACGGTTTTATCAGCGAATTTCTCGTTTATTTCGGTATGATAAAAGGTTTATCAATTCATCATTTTTCTTCGGTAATCGTATTCTTATTTGCGATTGCGGGATTGGCGTTTGTTGGAACAATGGCTGTTTTATGTTTTACAAAAGCATACAGCATTATATTCCTCGGAATGAAAAGAACTGAAGCCGCGGAAAAAGTTCAGTCTGATGTTGATAAGTCAATGCTGATTCCGATGGGAATTCTTGCTTCGTTAACATTGATTATCGGGGTTATGCCGCAGTTTATTTTCGGTGCTGTGTTGAAGCCCGTAAGTCTTTTGACTTCGATAGAAAATGTATATGCACCAACAGCAATTATGTGGAGTATTTCAGTATTTGCACTTTTATTTGTTGTAGTTTTGAGTGTGCTTATTCTTCTCAAGTTGAAATTAACAAAAGGCAGAATCGAATTACACGAAACATGGGGCTGCGGATATAACAGTGGTAACAACCGTATGCAATATTCGGCATCATCTTACGTAAGCCCGTTTTTGTCGATGTTGAAACCTTTGTTTAAGAAAGTTTTTGATGTTGAAAAACCACGTAAACTTTTCCCTCACAGTGCGCATTTCAGTTTGCATATTGAGGATATTGAAGAAGCTTATGTTATCAATCCGCTTTTGAAATCTGACGAGTGGTTCTTGTCTAAATTCGAAGCACTTCAGAGCGGTAATATTCAATCTTATATTAAATACGGGTTGATATTCCTCGTAGTTGTAATAATCGGAAGTCTTTTTGTAGGATAGGTTAAAAATGATATTAAAATTAGTAAATTTAATAATTCTTTTATTCGTACCGTTTTTGATGGCGGGCTTAATCAAAAAAACAAAATCTTTTTGGGGAGGAAGAAAAGGTCCTTCAATTATGCAGCCTTTCTACGATTTTGTAAAATTGATGAAGAAGGATTTTGTAATAAGTAAAACAACGTCAGCGGTATTCAGAATTGCGCCATTAGTAACATTTACGTCGGTACTTTTTGCGGCAATGTTTGTTCCGCTCGCATCGGGTTCGGCGCTGGTGAATGTTTCTGCGGGGTTGATTGTTTTTGCTTATACATTAAGCCTCGGAAAATTCGCTGCATTGATTTCGGCAATGGATACGGGAAGCAGTTTTGAAGGCATGGGAGCCTCTCGTGAAGCTTGTTTTACTTCAATTGTCGAACCGGCGTTTTTTATGTTAATTGCTTCAATTATGGCAATTACAGGTAACTTTACATTTGACAGTTTGCAAAATATTCTTGCTTCAGCAGGAAGTTACGGAATTTTGATTACAATATTTGCGGTTGTGGTTTTATTCATAATGGTATTGATTGAGGGCTCAAGAGTTCCTGTTGACGACCCTGCAACTCACCTTGAATTGACCATGATTCACGAGGTTATGATTCTTGATAATTCGGGAAGTGATTTAGCGCTTTTCACCTGGGCTAACGGAATCAAAATGCTATTGATTTCATCATTAATTGCGTATATGATTATTCCTCAGGATATCAATGAATGGATAGGCGTTCTTTTGTATCTTGCAGTAATGGCGGTTATATCAGTTCTTATCGGTACTGTGGAATCAGGTATGGCAAGAATCAGAATGTCACACGTTTTTGAATTCATTTTTGTAATGAGTTCTTTGGCGCTTGTTGTTTTAGCCCTTGTTATTGCAAGGATGTTTGGGGGTTAAGGAAAAATGATTAACGGATTTATAATTTTATTCGGACTTACAATGTTATATCTTGCAGCGACAAGCAGAATTATTGCTCACGTCAGACTTTTGATAGTTCAGGGTGTGCTGTTGTTCTTGATTTGTTGTGGTGGATTCGGGCATATGCCGTGGCTTAACTTTGCGTTTTTGACTATAGAAACTCTTATCGTTAAGTCAATCGTGATTCCGTGGTTTTTGTACAGAGTCTTGAAGAAGACTCATTCAAACCGTGACGTTGCGGCGAATATTCCGCATTTTTACTGTCTGGTTATTTCCAGTATAATTCTTCTTGCGGGATTTCTCCTGCCGAATTATTACGTATCAACTATGAAGCTTGTTTCTCCGATGTTTTTTGGAGTTTCGATTGCGACAATTGTTATAAGCTTGTGGCTGATTACAATTAAACACAAAATTATTTCCAACGTAATCGAATTTATCACAATGGAAAACGGTATATTTTTACTTTCGCTTTCTGTTGCTAAAGAAATGCCTATGCTTGTAAATATGGGTGTTTTACTGGATGTATTTATTGCGGTATACATTCTGGGATTATTCGTGAACGAGATTAACAAGGAATTTAAAGACCTTGAAGTTTCTAATTTATCAGATTTAAAGGACTATGAATACAATGATTAATACACTTTTATTATTTCCGATAATTGCATGTTTGTTGATGTTTATCTTGAAAAGGAAAGCATTCGATATATTTATGGTGAACGCATATGCTGTAGTGCATTTTGTAATCACAATGCTTCTGGCGTTTGGCGCGGGAAAAAAAACTGGCATACCTTATTTTGCCGTTGATAATACAAATTTAATATTCTTAATTGTTTTATCACTGGTATTTTTGATGGTGGCGATTTATAACACGGGTTACGTGAAAAATATCGAATTTCCTGACAGAAGAATCAGACATTACTGTTATATGATTTTGATTTTTGTGCTAGCAATGACAGGAACGGTTTTGAGTACGGATTTGGGAATCGCGTGGATTCTTGTGGAAGCCACTACTCTTTCAAGTGCGTATCTGATTTATTTCAACAAAACAAAACATTCAATTGAGGCTGCTTGGAAATATGTTTTCATTTGTTCAATCGGTATTGCGCTTGCGTTTGTGGGTATAATTTTACTCAACATTTCAACGGGTTCTGTTAATACTCTCAACTTTGCGCAATTGTATAAATATGCAGCAAATTTTGACGTAAGCTGGTTAAAAGTTGCGTTTGTATTTATGCTTTTCGGTTTTGGGGCAAAAATGGGGCTTGCGCCTATACATTTCTGGCTGCCTGATGCGCACGCTGAGGCTCCGTCTCCGATTTCTGCATTGCTTTCAGCAACATTGTTAAACTC
>CAOJDT010000035.1 GCA_948433295.1 uncultured bacterium | reverse complement strand
GTATCTGATAACATTTAATTTGCCTTCAATACCGCGGATTCCAAAACCACCCGGAACAACAACCGCATGGAGACCTTTCATTAAATCTTTGCAAGCTGCATAATCAACGCAGTCTTCCGAATTAATCCATTGAATATCGACTTTAACATCATTTGCATAACCCGCGTGCTTCAAGGATTCTACAACCGAAATATACGCATCTGAAAGTTTTGTATATTTACCTGCAATCGCAACTTTTAAGGTACCTTTCGGATTTTTAATATTTTCAACAAGTTTAATCCAACTGCTCAAATCAGCCTTTTTATTTTCCATTCTGAGCATATCAAGAACAACACCCGCCATATTTTGTTCTTCAAGTGCAAGCGGAACTTCATAAATACTCTTCATATCACGGCATTCGATTACCGCATCTTTCGGTACAGAACAGAAAAGCGCGAGTTTTTCTTTTTCTGTTTTCGGGATAGGTTTTGTCGTACGGCAGACAAGAATTTCAGGCTGAATACCGTAACTTCTCAATACCTGAACACTGTGCTGTGACGGTTTTGTTTTAAGTTCACCCGATGTCGGAAGATAAGGCAAAAGTGTCGTATGAATAGAAATAGCATTACCGATACCGACTTCTGTTTTAAATTGACGAATAGACTCAATGAACGGTAAACTTTCGATATCACCTATAGTACCGCCGATTTCTATTAACTGAAAATCAGGTTTAAACTGTTTTGTCGCACCGATAATTCTGGATTTAATTTCATTTGTAATATGCGGAATAACCTGAACAGTACCTCCAAGATAGTCCCCGCGGCGTTCTTTTTCGATTACGGTCTGATAAACACTGCCTGAAGTCACATTATTGAATTTACCGAGATTAGTGTCGGTGAATCTTTCATAGTGACCTAAATCCAAATCTGTTTCCGCGCCGTCATCGGTTACGAAAACCTCGCCGTGTTGAAACGGACTCATGGTTCCGGGGTCGACGTTAATATACGGGTCAAATTTCTGATTAATTACAGAATAACCTCTCGCTCTTAATAATCTTCCCAAAGAAGCTGCTACAATGCCTTTTCCAAGAGAACTAACCACACCGCCCGTAATAAAAATATATTTTGTCATTTTAACCCCTTATTGATTCCTAATCCATAATCAAGAACTCCCGCTGAATTTGCGGGAGCAAAAAACTTTAGTTAATTTTCGGAACTTTGAAGAAACCGTTTTCTTCTTCCGGCGCATTTGCCATCAGTTCCTCTTTTGTCTGTTCGTAAACAACTTTATCTTCACGCATAACGTTAACAATATCGACAACCTGTGCCATAGGTTTAACGTTTGACGTATCAACTTCGTTCATCTGGTCAACGTATTTTAAAACGTCTCCCAATTGTTTTGTATAAAGTTCTTTTTCTTCTTCTGTTAATTCAAGTCTTGCAAGCTTTGCAACGTGTTCAACATCTTTTATGGTAATCATAACTTTCTCCGATAAAATTCAAACCTATTTCTGAATTATAACATAAAATTTTGTCATGAAACACTTATATTAATTATATTTAAATATTTTTACATATAAAAAACTTATGCTATAATATCTATAGAATTGGAGAGATTTTGAAAAGTAAATCTAAGACAAATACAGCGCTTGACGAGCTTTTAATACAGTATAAGAATTGCACTGATTCGAAAAAAAAACGAATGCTCCATCTGAATATTGTTGAAAATACTATGGAGTTCGTAAAAAGCATTGCTATTTCAATTTCGATGCAGTCGGGAATTTCTCATGAAGATTTAATTCAGGTAGGTTCATTGGGATTGATTAAGGCTATTGATTTTTACAAGCCCGAAATGAATACTAAATTCACGACTTATGCTATGTATTTTGTCAAAGGTGAAATCAGACACTATTTAAGGGATAAAGCGTCTCTTATAAAAACTCCGCGTGAGATTCAGGAATTACTATTAAAAATAAGTTCCGCACGCAAAAAGCTGTCGGATTCAGGCTTTTCTGAACCGTCTAACGAACAGATTGCAGAATACTTGAACATTTCCGTATCAAAAGTTATAGAAGTATTAAATATTGAATCGGCAAGAGTAACATTGTCTCTTGACCAATCTGTAATCTCCGATAACGAAGAGGCTTCGCTTATAGACAGAATTCCTGCAGAAGATTATCAGGAATTCCAAAACTCTTACGAAAACAAAATTATGCTTGCTGAAACTATCGAAAAATTACCAAAAGATTTGAAAGAGGTAATTAAACTGAGTTTCTATGAAGATTTAAACCAGAGAGAAATCTCCGAAATCCTTCACCTGTCACAAATGCAGGTTTCAAGAAGATTAAAAAAAGCATTAAATAAAATGTACGAACTAATAAGACACAATCAGAATTGAGGGACATTATGCTGTATTTGTTTATTATATTAGCGTTTATCTTCTGCATCGGAGCAGTGATAGGCAGTTTTTTGAATGTTGTAATTCTCAGGGCTTTCAGCGGGGAATCCATCGTGCTACCGCCTTCCAAATGCCCTAAGTGTAATAATAAATTAAAATGGTGGCACAATATACCGATTCTTTCTTACATCCTTCTGGGTGGCAAATGCTATTTTTGTAAAGAAAAAATCAGTATCCAGTATCCGATTGTAGAATTTATTACGGGAATTATTTTCATACTCGTATTTTTAAAATTCGGACTGTCTGTTGAAGTACTCTTCGGATTTATAATTGCGAGCCTGCTTGTAGTAATTTCCGTGACAGACATAAAAGAACGTGTTGTATTTGATATGCACACCTATGCGCTTATCGGCACAGGACTCTTATATTCGATTTACAGAACCGTTATGCAGATAGTTAACGTAAATGAATCATCAACGACATTCCAAATTTCTACCGAATGGATTTTACACAACCCTCTTACAACCGCAATTGCAGGCGTAATTCTCGGGGTGGTGTTGATGGAAATCGCGGCAAGAATCGGTTATATTCTTGCTGGTTCTCGCGCTTTCGGTGAAGGTGACACTTACATTGCAGCCGGTCTTGGGGCTGTTTTCGGTTGGAGAGGAATACTAATTATACTTGGTATGAGTATTTTTATACAACTTATATTTACGCTGCCGTTGTTTATAAAAAAACTTTTTTGCAACAAACAATGGAACACTTTAATTCCGCTAGTTTTATTCTTCTGCTATGCCGCAGGATATTATGTTTTACAAAAGACTTCATTATTTAATAACGAATTTATTATGCTTGCGACAATTGCAGGGCTCTTAATCGTTGGGATTTGGGCGTGCATTTCTATTCTTAAAAACTTGAAAAATCCTGAGAATTTAACATACCTTCCATTCGGACCGGCACTGGCTATCGCGGGATTAATACTATTATTAATATAATATATAATAAAAAAGCCTCTCAAAAAATTCTGAGAGGCTTTTAATTTTTATTTTCTGTTCAAAACTTACATTGAACAAACGCATTCTGATTGAGATTCAGAACGAACACCGCAGAAACTAACGTTTTCTGAATAAGAAATACCGTCCATTTCAACTGTTTCACATTGTCTCAAAACTGACAACGGCAAATTTTTAGCGGTTTTTGAATCAACAACAAGTCTTTTAACTCTCATTTCTTTAGGGAATTGTTCAACTTTAGTGCTTCTCATGTTGAAAACTTCTGTTCTGATATCAGAGTTTAATTTAACGATGTTGCTTTTTTCAATGCTAAAGCTTTCAGTCCAAACGTGTTCAGGCAATTTTTTAACTTTAGCACCAAACATGTTAACGCTTTTTGCATCAATCGGTCTTTCGATAGATTTAATTTCTGCGCCGGACATATTAAGTTCACCGCTTACCCAGCCGATTGAAAGTTTTTCGATTGAACATTTTGAAATATTCAAATTACCTTCAACGTGGTCTAATTCTAATCTTTTGATTGTGCAGCCTGACAAATCTAAATCTCCGCCATTGTAGCTGCTCATAATTTGTTCGAAATCCTTTTTCATTTATACTATCCTCCGTGATTTGTATAGAAAAAATATATACAAAAATCTTGAGTTAAACATCCACTAAATATATGTTTTTTTATTTATAATTTGTACGAATTTACGAAAAATTAAAGTGATAAAATTTGCAAAGTTTCTTTTAAAATTTCTTCTGCAGAAGCGTTTTCTTTTAATACGGCAGCGGCTTTAGACATGGCAGATTTAATTTCTTCTCGCTCATAACCAAGAGACGAAAGCACTGTCTGTGCATCTTCCATAGCCTGAGTGTCCTGTTTTTTGGAAGTTTTAATTTCTATAGGTTTTTCTTGTTTAAAGTTCATTAGTTTATCTTTTAATTCAAGAATAATTTTTTGCGCCAATTTTGGACCAACACCTTTTGCGCGGGTAATTTCTTTGTAATCTCCCTGAATAACAAAACCGATTAATTCCGAGGATTGAAATTCATCAAGCAAAGTAAGCGCCATCTTGCTTCCGACACCGGAGACAGAAGTTAGAATATTGAAAATATCTCTGTCTTCTTTATGCAAAAATCCGCACAAACTCATTTTATCTTCTCTGTGAATCAGAACCGTAAAAACTTTAACTTCGGAACCGTTTTCGCCAAGAGAAGAAAAATCACGCGACGTAATCTCCAGAGAATAACCTATGCCGAAAGTTTCTACTGTCAGATCTGTACCTTTTGAAGTATTATTTTTTGCAGCAATCTGACCTTTAATATAATCGTACATAATTTATCCTTTCAATAAGCTTTTTATTTCTCTGACAGATTTTTCAAGTTCTTTTTTAACTTTCAATTCATCCTTAATTTTTTCATAAGAATAAAGCATTGTTGTATGTTTTTTATTAAAAAATTCAGCGATATTTTCAAAACTTTTTTCGGTAATTTCACGAGAAAGAAAAACCGCCACATGTCTTGCGTTGGAAATCTTCTGGCTTCTTGCAGAACTTTGAAATTCTGCAATGCTTACGCCAAAATAATCCGCAGTAACTTTTGCGACATTTTCAATAGAAATTTCTTTTTTCACAGATTCACAATTCAGAACTTTTTTGACAAATTCAAGAGTAACTTCAGTTTGTTCAATATCCGCATAAGCGGTTACTTTATTAAATGCGCCCTCAAGTTCTCTGACATTACTTACAAAATTATTTGCAATATATTCAAACACACTGAAATCTGCATTCAAAGAAATTTGGTCAGCAAGATTTTTCAAAATCGCAACACGTGTTTCAAAATCAGGCGGAGTAATATCCGTCACAATCCCCATTTCAAAACGCGTACGCAACCTGTCGGGAAGCGTCGGAATATCTTTCGGCAATCTGTCAGAAGTTATTACAATCTGTTTATTTTTATTCAACAAATCGTCAAATGTATGGAAAACCGCGTTCATCGTCTGAGTTTTTGATTCTAAAAACTGAATATCATCCATCAAAAGCACATCAATATTTCTGTATTTATCTCTGAATTCCGCATCAGGAGATTTTTTACTTTTACCGGAAGTTTTTTTCATCGGATTTATTGAATTAATAAAATCGGTTACATATTCTTCTGTTTTAACGTAGCGGACTTTCAATTTCGGATTGTTAAAAATAATATAATGACCGATAGCCTGCATAAGGTGAGTTTTGCCCAATCCTGAACCACCATAGATAAAAAGCGGATTATATTTTTTTGCGGGATTTTGAGCAACAGAATAAGCAAGAGCATGGGCAAAACGGCTGTTTTCTCCGACTACAAAATTTTCAAATTTATATTTCAAATTCAAATTAGCAAAAGACTGCATTTGCGCGAGATTTTCCATTGCTTTACTTTCGGGCGTTTCTTCCTGAATCATAGACACAGGTTTTTTATCTTCTCTTTTTTTCTCGCGTCTTTTTTGCTGTTCGTATTCTTTAGCCAAATCATCGTCATAAGTTATAGTAATCTCTACTTCCTTACCGATAATTTTTTTAAAAGCTTCGCTCATTTTTGCGTAATAATTCTGTCGAAGAATCTGCACGCCGAGCGCGTGAACAGTAATAAGGGAAAATGTATTGTACTCAAAGCCTGCAGCTTCCATCGTATCAATCCAGGTGTAATAAGCATGAGTCGGAATAGTTTCACGTAATTCGGCTTTAACTTCACTCCAGATTTTTTTTGCTTCCAAAATATCCATAAGATTATTGTACTACAAAAAGAAAATAATAATTAATTACATTTCTAAACCGAACGAAGGTCGGTCAAGATTACCGTCACTTAATGAAACATTATCAGGTCGTGCATTGTTTGAGCGTAGCGAGTTTGCACGACTTAGGTTGAATTTAGTGACGGTATTTAGTCAGCCGGTTTTTCTTTCTTGTCCAGAATTCTTTCTTTTTGCCTGGCACAAAAAGAAAGAATTACTGGTGCGGGTTTGGGTGCGCATAGCACCCAATACACAAAATATAATTTTTGGGTTCAGGGGCGCAAAGCCCCTGAGACATAATAAATGTTAATTATAAAAAACATTGACAAATATAAAAAAATCATTATGACTATAACAAACTCATATAAACAGATGATTTTTATTAAAAAAATTAAGCCATCATGATAAAAGACCGTCTGTATATATAAATAAGGTTAACCAGAGGTAGTAAAAATGATAATAAACGGTGGAATTTCTTATCTTGAAAAAGGTATAAAGACTTCAATCAGAGCCATGCAGGTTCAGAGTGAACTTCTTGCACAATCAAACGAAAACGTTAACGGTTTCGACAAAGTCGGCTATCAACGTAAAGAATCCGTTATTTCATCTTTTACGGAATTCCTCGGAGTTAACGGAATCTCTCAAACCGTTGACGATAAAGTCGGTCGTATCTCCATGTCCGATAACCCGCTGGATTTTGCCATCGCAAACAAAGGTTACTTTCAAACGCGAAGCGAAGATGGCGTAAAATTAACCCGCGACGGACGTTTCAAAATTGACAGAGAAGGAAACTTCCTCACACTTGAAGACCATCAGGTTCTTTCAAACGCAGGTGTCCCTATTAAATTACACATCGTTCCGGATGATATCAAAAAGATTAAAGTCGATGATAACGGACATTTGAGCGTGTTCAACGATAAAACGAAAAAATTGGAATACGTTGCAACAATCGGAGTAGTCGATGCAAACGGACTGGTAGTAATCGACCCGCATGTAAAACAGGGTTATAACGAATATTCAAACGTTTCGCTCCAGAACGAATTCATCGGAATGATGCCAATTATCAGAAACTTTGAAGCGAACAGACAAGTTTTTATGATACAAAATCAGAACCTTCAAAAAGTAATTAACCAACTCGGTTCAGCGTCATAAGTAAAGGATTAGAATTATGAACAACTTACAGGGAATCATCAGAAAAAGCACGAATAACGTACTTAACCAGTGGGAAAAACTCGGTTATATTGCAAATGACCTTGCAAACTATAACACACGCGGTTATAAGTCCGTAAGATTTGAGCAAATGCTTAAAGAAGACGGCTACCTTACAGGTGCGGTAAGAACAGACCACAAACAAGGTTCCGTACAGGTTACAAGCAATCCTTTTGACGTTGCCGTAGTGGGACAAGGCTACATTCCCGTATTTTCACCTCACGGCGAAGTCGCATACACAAGAGACGGCTCTTTTAAACAAGGAAAAGGCGGCTATCTCGTGACAAACGACGACTGGATTGTAGGCAACGGGATTAAGATTCCGTCGAACTGCTACAAATTCCACATCAAACCTAACGGTGACGTAATCGCTTATGATTCCGCAGAATCAACGGGGAAAAATATCGGCAAAATTCCGCTCGTAAGATTTGATAATCCGGAAGGTCTGGAACAGGGCGACATGAACAAAATGCGTCCTACTGAAGAATCGGGTGAAGCAATACTCGTTAAAGATCACGATTGTTTCGCTCAGAATAATTTGGAAAACTCTAACATCAGTATCTACAGTTCGGTAAGCGATATCCTGAGAATGAATGCTTCTATGCTTGCCTCAACAAGAATGATGAAAGTTGTTGACGATATGTATAACAAGTCAATCAATATCAGAGAATAATAACGAAAGGAAATAAAAGATGTTTACACCGACTTCGGGCGTAGGAAAAACAGAATTAATGCTTGATTTGATTTCACAAAGACAGGTCGCACTGGGTTCCAACCTTGCAAACATGGACACACCGGGTTATGTAAGACGTGATATTGATTTTCAGGAATACTTAGGCTCAATGGACAGCCCTCTGGAAACAAGATTATCGCAAAAACTCGGACCGTCAGCGATTATTTCAAAACGTTACGGGGAAGAAATTCGTCCCGATAAAGAATTGATGGAACTTCAAAAAAACGCAATCCATTACACAATGGCAACAAGAAGAATGTCAAACATTATTACGGAAATGAAAACAGTAATCAACGTAGGTAAATAGGTAAATTAACAGGAGCAATAATTATGGGTATACTTGAATCAATGAATATAGGCGGACGCGCTCTGAGAACTCACGGGCTTCGTCTTGACGTGCACTCAAAAAACATTGCCAACGTTGATACACCGAATTATGTAAGAAGAATCCCTGTATTAAACGCCACGGAAGACATATCTTTCCACGGTTTGATGAACGAAATGAAAGAAGATGTTTTCGGCGTGGGAACCTTACCGTTCCTTCAAGGCGGAGTAGTTTTTAACGGCTGCGTTGAAGACCCGTCTTTAGGCGAAAAAATTTACAAACCCGGTCACCCAGATGCCGATGAAAACGGTTACATCAGAGCCTCTAACGTAAACGCCATGGTTGAAATGGCTGACGCTATTCTTGCGCAGCGCGCGTATGAGGCAAACCTTGCACTCGTAAGTATTACTAAATCAATGGCGCTCAAAGCCGTTGAAATCGGAAGATAAATTTTCTTAGTAAACAGTAGTACCTGACCGAGTAATGAAATTTCCATTCTATAAAAATAGAATGAAACATCAATTATCAATATTTCATTACAGAAGGTTAGGGGAACCATGTCTTTTAAAAACAAAGCTATTATAATCTTTGGGATTTTGTTGTGTATAAATCCGCTCGCGTTTGCCGCAGAAAACGCTCTTCAAACATCAAATTATCCCGATTTTGCGTACGAATATTTGGGAAATGACAAGTTTGAAGGCTTCAATCGAAAAATGTTTGCGTTTAATCAAAAACTCAACAAATACGCAATCCGCCCCGTGCATATTCTCTGGGCTTCGATTATGCCTCAATACGGTATGGACAGAATACGAAACGCCACAAAAAACATTGAATATCCGATAAGATTAATGAGTACACTTTTACAAAGAGACTTCAAAGCCTCAGGAACCGAAACCCTCAGATTTCTGACAAACACAACCATCGGACTCGGAGGTCTGTATGACCCTGCGACAAGCCTTTTGAAAATTCCCGCCGCCGACGAAAATATGGATCAGGCGCTCGCAAAATGCAAAGTTAAATCAGGCCCTTACCTTGTAGTCCCAGTTCTTTCGGGAACCACTCCCCGCGGACTTGTCGGCAAAGGTCTTGATACAGCGCTTAATCCTTCCTCCTACATTGCCAGTCCTGCAATAGCCGCAATTAAAGCCGGAATGACCGTTAACAAAACAGCTTATATGCAGCCGATTGCAAAAATGGTTGAATCAACTTACGCAGACCCTTATGACATAGCGCGTAAACTCTACGGAATACAAAATTACATTCAGTGCGAAAACCTCGACCGACGAGATATTCTGGAAGCGTCAGGCAAAATTCTCAACCCCGAAGAAGACGAACTTGTTCTTGATGAAATCGAACTTGCACAAGCCGAAGTTACGGTAAAAAACAACACCGCTAAGCCCGAAGATGAATTAAGCATTAACGAAATAGTCAAAAACGGCGAAAATATCGACAACATCGTCTTAAAAACTTATGACAATAAAAATTCCAAACTCATGGCAGATATGGTTCTTTTTGATTACAAACCTCAATGTCCTGTCGTAGATTCAATGAGAACGGCTCTTTTTGACCTTCCCGAAATAAATGATTCAATCTGGAACGAACTTTCCGTGTGGAACAGATGTTTCGCAAAAAAAATAAAAACTTCGTCAGTAAACATTGACCCTACACGCGAAGATTACAAATTCAAATACATAATGCAAAAAGACAAAAACTCCCCTGTTGCAATAATTTACCCCTCAATCGGCGAGGGCGTAACCTCCCATCACTCCGTAGTTCTGGCAAAATTCTTTTATGATGAAGGTTACTCGGTAATAATTCAAGGCAGTAATTTTCAATGGGAATTCGTAAAAAGTATGCCCGAAGGTTATCGCCCCGGAATTCCGTCAAATGACGCGGATTATTTGAAAACCGTTACAGGAAAAATTATCACAAAACTCGAAGACAAATACGAATGCAAATTTAAAGAAAAAGTGGTTCTGGGAACCTCCTTCGGCGCAATCGCAACACTTTTCCTTGCAGATAAGGAATATAAAAACAATACCCTCGGAATTACGAAATATATTTCGATTAACCCTCCGATAGAACTTCTTTACGCAATGAAACAAATCGACAAAAACACCGCAGAATGGAACAAAAACCCTGATAATTTGAAACACAGAGTTGCTGTTACCGCGGCAAAAATTCTCCAAATCGCACAAACAAAAGATTTCGGAGAAAAAGATATTGATTCAATGCCGTTCTCCGAAGACGAAGGCAAATTAATTACGGGATTCATAATGCACCAGAAACTTTCCGACCTTGTGTTCACAATAGAAAACACTTCAAAATGCAAAAAGACGGGAATTTATGAAAGACTGAACAATATTACATACAAAGATTACGCGGAAAAATATCTTCTTACTGACGGTAAAACATTTGAAGACTTAGACTATGAATCAAGCCTTTATTCAATAGCGGATTATCTTGTAAACAGCAACAACTACAAAATATACCATACGCTTGACGATTATCTTGTAAACAAACAGCAGCTAAAAGACCTGAAAAAAATGTCAAAAGATAAAACCGTTTTAATAGACCACGGCGCACACCTGGGCTTTTTATACAGAGACGAATTTAAAAAAGAACTGAAAAAGGATATAGCACAATCTAAACCTGAGACAACCGCCTGCGCTAGTCCGCTTTTCGAACAATTAACACATTATCCTCAATGTCCAGATTCACAGAATCAGTCTCGGGATTAATATCCAACAATTCCAAAATAGAATTTGGCATATATAATCCCCAGCTTGTATTTTTCCTGCTCAAGTCTCTTACCAAATACTTGTCATAATCAGGATTATCAGGAAAAATTTCCTGAACATACAAAATTCTATTTTTGATTTTGAATTGCACTTTGGAGGTTTCGGGTTGAAGTCCTAAAAGTTTTATCCACGTCTTAGGAATATTTAAGAACCAACCGTTGCCTCTGGCAGTTAAAGTTTTTCTCATAAAATTATAGCCATTTGTCCTATTGATTAATAGTATATAGACATGTTAAGGTTATTTATATGTACTAATGATTAACTTAATGGTGCACTATTATGAGAAAGAAAATAATAAGCATTGACCTTGACGGCGTGCTTAACAATTACAACGGCAGCTACAATCCCGACGTAATTCCGCCTATCAAAGACGGCGCTCTTAACTTCCTCCAAAATCTTTCACAAGATTTCAAAATAGAAATTTTTACCGTCAGAGATAAAGATTTGACCAGAAATTGGCTCGAACAAAATAATCTTTTGCATTTTGTAGAAAATATTTCTAATCAGAAAAACAAATTTGCAAGCATATTTCTGGATGACAGAGCCCTTAACTTTGACGGTAATTTCGAAAAAGCTTTTAATAATATAAAAAACTTCAACCCATATTGGAAAAACATGTAAATTAAGCTATAATTTGTTTAATCATGAACAAAAACACTTTAGTGAAAAAATGCTTAATATCAAAAGACGCAATCGAAACATACCCGTTTAAAGATAAACAATACAGTGAATATGCAGTAATCCGACACGAAAGTAACGAAAAATGGTTTGCGCTTGTATTTCATCTTGACGGAATTTTATACGTAAACCTTAAATGCAACCCGTTTGACAGCGCAATGTTGCGTGAAGAATATGATTTTATAACCCCTGCCTGGCACATGAACAAAGCGCACTGGATAAAAGTTGATGTTAATAAATCACCGTCAGACTTACTTGAAAATTTAATTAAAGCAAGCTTTGACCTGACTGCACCTAAAAAACGAAAAAATAAAGACAAATAAAAAGAGAGGTTCAAGACCTCTCTTTTTATGGTGTCGACGGCGGGACTTGAACCCGCACGGGTTTCCCCACACGCCCCTCAAACGTGCGCGTATACCGATTCCGCCACGTCGACATGGTATTCAATTTATATACAGTTTTCAAAAATCTAGCTTGTCTCCGCGACGGATGTTGACTCAAGGTCAACCCTCTCGAAAAACGATTCATAATCGTTTTTCTGTGGCACAGTGCCACGTCGACAGATAAATTTTCAACAAATCTAATCTAACACAAACATTTTTTTAAATCAAGATTTTATTTTTTGGACTTGTATACAAGTTTACACTATATAACAACAGAAATGTCACCCTGAACTCGTTTCAGGGTCTCCTATATAAGAGATGCTGAAACAAGTTCAGCATGACAGTATTACTTACATCTGGTGTAAACTTATATACAAGATTTAAAAAGCCCCGAATTTCGGGGCTTTAACGTTTAATACCAGTTGCAAGAATTATTGTTACATAGAACATTTTCAAGGTTCGCCATGTAATCTTCTTTAGTCATTTCATATGTTACAGGCGTTATTGAAATCATATTATTTCTTACTGCTGCAATATCAGTATTCGCATCGCTAGGCTCTGTCGTAAGTTCGCCTGCCATCCAGTAATATACTTTTCCGCGAGGGTCTACACGTTTTTCATAAGTATTCGTAAACATTCTGCTTCCAAGTTCCGTAATCGCAACCCCGCCGATATCATCCGCGTCCAATGCTGGTACGTTTACGTTCAAAATTGACTTAGGCGGGAACGGAAAATCTTTCAATTTTCTCAAAAGAGCGTTAATAAACGTTCCTGTATAAAGAAAATCGTCATAATCTGTCTGCATGCTTGCTAAAGACACCGCAATACTAGGAATTCCCATCATAGCGCCTTCCATAGCACAGCTTACCGTTCCCGAATACAAAATATCTGAACCTAAGTTCGGACCGTGATTAATACCGGAAATTACCAAATCAGGCTGTTCTTCAGGCGACAAAATAGCATTAATAGCAATTTTCACACAATCTCCGGGGGTTCCCGTGGTTACCCAGGTTCTTTTCGCGCCTGTAATGGCTTCTAACTCTTCAACTCGCAGCGGAGTATGTAATGTAAGCGAATGTCCCGCCGCACTGCGTTCTCTGTCGGGAGCTACTACATAAACGTCATGCTCATCTGCTAAGGCTTTGGTAAGCACTCGAATTCCGTTTGCAGCTATTCCGTCATCATTTGAAATTAAGATTTTCATATATCTCCTTTAATAAACTGACACTCTCTTTACCTTTATAATAATATTATACCCGCTTTTACGCCAGATTATACATGTTTCTTTATGAAGTTTTGTAACGAAATATATGATAAATACATTTTATATAGCAATTTTATATACAACAAATTTTTTATATATATGTAACACGAGGAAAGCTTAAATTCGAGGAATCAAAACGAAATTTAAGCACACACACTACACTTCACACTATTTGAGGAATGAATCAAAAGTTTATTCCAAAAGCCTCCGCTAAGGGGGCTTTTTTTTTCGTGGTGGCTGAGCCACTGCAATATATTGGAACGATGTTCATAAACACCACTTAGCACGATATTTTACTCGACCAAGATTATTAGTCGATTCGTTTAGCACGAAAATGCTTTGGAACGAGACTACACCTTATTAACCGTCAAGAGAATTTCGGCAAGTTTTTTGCCACCGCGACGGTCTTTGAATTTAATTTCCTTCTTAGTCTCTTGCGGAGTAAATTCGGATTTTTGATAATTTATCAAAAACTTCATAAATTCAGGGCTAAACATAATTCTCCTTTAACTAACACTACCTAATCAAAATTTATACACTATTCTTATATATATAAAACCATAAATTTTAAAAATATTGTCATTTCTTTATAAAAATTTTACATATATTTATATGCTATAATATTCATATAAAGATAAAAAAGGAAAAATTATGCGCCAATCGTCAATTATTGATATAATTTCACCTGTAATGGTCGGACCTTCAAGTTCTCATACTGCCGGTGCGGTAAGACTGGGACTTCTTGCAAAAAATGTCTATAACGCCACCCCGAAAAAAGTTACGATTAAATTATATAATTCTTATGCTCAGACAGGAAAAGGGCATGGCACGGATAAAGGTGTTCTTGCAGGATTACTGGGGCTCGCGGTTGATGATACCCGAATTAAGGATATATTTGAACTTGATATTTCAAAACAATTTGAATACAAATTTGAATATATCGAAGACTTTAACCGACATCCAAACGCCGTCGACTTTATCTTTGAGGGCGAACATAATATGACGATTTCGGGTGATTCTATTGGCGCAGGGGAAGTTGTTATCAGAAAAATTAATGACTTCACCGTAAAATTCACTGGAAAATACAATACGCTTTTACTTGTATACAAAGATGTTCCGAACATGATTGCAAAAGTTACAAATTCAATTCACATTAATATCGCTTCGCTTCACTGTGACAGATTTGCAAAAGGAGAAGAAGCCTCAATGTGTGTTTGTCTTGATGGCGAAATCGACAATAAAGTTATTGATTTTCTCAGTCTTATTGAGAATGTTTATATGATTAGATATATTAAGAAATTGGAAAGTTAATATGGATAAAATAATAAGTACATTTGGAGAATTATACGCAAGCTGTAAAAGGCATAATAAACAAATCTGGGAAGCAGCACAGGAAAGAGAAGCTGAACAAGCTGAAATCAGCGTAGAAGATTTTCGAAATATTGTCAAAAAGAGTCTTGATGCAATGAAAGAAGCTATTAAAAACGGACTTGAGAGCCACGAAATGTCAATAAGCGGAATGTGCGGTGATGATTGTTACAGACTTCAGGCAAGATATGTCCAATCACATTCACTTCTGGGTACAACTTTTGAAAAAATAACCACTTATGCACTTGCAACAATTGAAGAAAATCTTCGGATGGGAAAAATTGTCGCCTGCCCTACAGCAGGTTCTTGCGCAATTGTGCCGTCGGTACTGGTTGGAGTGAGCGAGGAATTAAATATTTCCGAAACAGAACAGCTTAATGCACTTATTACGGCAGGAGAAGTCGGAAGAATAATCTCAAATAAAGTTGCACTTGCAGGAGCAGTGGCAGGCTGTCAGGCCGAATGCGGGGTTGCATCGGCAATGAGTGCCGCCGCATTAACTCAACTCCGGGGAGGCAGCATTGAAGAAATTCTTAACGCCGTTGCACTGGCAATGAAAAACCTATTAGGTTTAACCTGTGACCCTGTTTGCGGACTTGTAGAAATTCCATGTGTTAAACGTAACCCGTTTTTGGCAATTCATGCGGTAACTGCAAGCGAACTTGCTCTCGCGGGTATATGTTCAAAAATACCGCTCGATGAGGTAATTGACGCGCTTGAACAAACTGGAAAATTAATGTCACCTATGCTCAAAGAAAGCTCTCAAGCAGGACTCGCTAAAACTAAAACCGCTATTGAAATGGAAAAAACTTTTCTAAAATAGCCAATCGTCCAAATTTCTGTAAACTTATGTAACAAGTTTTTCAAATTCACGCACTTTTGTGGAAAAGAAATACTTTATATATATACATGAGATATAGAGTATACTAAACCATAAGGAGTAATGTGATGAGCGACGGACTTACAATAAACACGGGCAGCGCAAATTCGGCAGATCACGTAAAAAAATATAAAGAAAAATATAATGCAGTTATGCAAGGGGTCGGAAGTTTTCAACAAACAATCGGCAACATTTTTAACAATGCAGCAAGCGGTAACATTGACTTGAGCGGGGTAAGCGTATTTAATGACAATAGTCAATGCGCAATTAACGGCTAGTTTTGCAAAAAAAGTTTTTTGATATAAAATAGTCCTTGAAAAAACAGTAAAGGACTATTTTTTATGCTATTAACCGCAGATATCGGAAACACCAGTATTACGCTCGGATTATTTGACGAAAACGCTCTGGTAGAAGAATTCAGACTTGCGTCTGATAAAGATTTGTCGATTGAAGAATATGAAGTTCTTTTAAAATCTTTATTTAACCAATTTAACATTGACGGCTGTATAATTTCATCTGTTGTGGAAGAACTGAATAAAAAGTTTCAATCCGCGGTAAAAAATGTGTTTAAGATAGAACCTTTATTTTTATCCCCGAAAATTAATACAGGTGTAAAAATAAATATGCCGAACGTTAACGAAGTGGGTGCAGATAGAATTGCCAATGCCGCAGGGGCTTATGTGTTGTATAAACACCCCGTAATTGTTATAGATTTCGGTACCGCAACCTCTTTTGATATAGTTAATCAAAACGGAGAATTTATTGGAGGAGTAATTGCACCGGGAATAAACTTACAGTTAAAAACTCTGAATAAATTCACATCAAAACTTCCGCGAATAGACGTGGCGCAGTCTCCGTCCGCGATTGGAACAAACACCGTCGACGCAATTTTATCGGGAGTAATCCGGGGTTGTGCCTGTATGATTGACGGTCTGGTAGAACAGTGCGAAGCAGAACTTGGCGAAAAAGCCGTTATCGTTGCCACAGGAGGATATTCTACATATATTTCCGAATATATGAAAAGACCCTTCGACTTCATAAATCCAACTTTAACACTCGAAGGGCTCAGATATTTATATAATCTTAACCGTGCAGAACTAATTCCTGCATAGATTATTTACATTTTCTTTTCCCGTCCCATGAAAGATCATTGCAATAAAGATAATCTCTGTTTTCGTTAATTAAAACCCACGCGGCACAGGCATAATGGGAAGACTCTTTTTTAGAACAATGATGTTCAAAAGTTGGCATACCCACAAGATTTGGCGTACCGCATGGAACAATTTTTCCACCTGATTCATCCAGTTCAAAAATGTCATAACCCCATTTTCCTGGACCTTTTGGACCGTTTATATCTACAAAAATCTCAAAAGGAGTCAAAAAATTATAACTTAATTCAGGATTATCATTATTAATAACTTCTGAATTTTTACCTCTAAATATCAAACCGGTTCCATCATTTAAAAGAACCTTATAATAACTGCTGGTGGTATAAACTTCACCTGCACAACTTTTATCGTCTGTAGTGCCGCAGTCTTTTGCTACATTAAGATAAGGTTTAAATATTTCATAAACGTTTTTTGCACCATCTTCAGTTGATGGAGTATCAATATTTTTTATATTATTGTCCAACTGAAAATGTGCGTAAGCATTAGACAAAATATTATAAGCTCTTTTCAGCCTAACAACAGCATCCCTATCCTGATATTTTTGAATCAGCGTCGGCATAGTCATTGCCGCTACTATTCCGATTATGCCTAAAGTAATTAAAACTTCGGCTAAAGTAAAACCTTTTGCTGAGAGGACCCTCGTCTGGGGGGGGGGGGGGGGGGGGGGGGGGGG
>CAOJDT010000034.1 GCA_948433295.1 uncultured bacterium | reverse complement strand
GGTGACAGACGTGAAAAATTGGACGAAGTCAACTTCGCACTTTCAAGAACTAAAAAGTAAAAGAGAGGTATTTAATGGATATTAAAAACAATACTGCGAATATAGTTTCAATCAGCCGAATTTTTATTGCATTTATAGCAATCGGCTTGCTATTTGCAGCTGATAAAAATGCATATCTGTGGGCAACACTTTTGACAATAATTGCATTTGCAATGGACGGTCTTGACGGATATATTGCCAGAAAATACAATCAGGCATCTGAATTGGGTTCTGTTCTTGATATTATGGGTGACAGAATCGTAGAAGCTTCTTACTGGATAGTTTTTGCCGTAATGGGTTGGCTTTCTGTATGGTTTCCGATTGTATGCGTTACAAGAGCTTTTACAACCGACAGTATAAGAAGTGTGGCTTTGTCAAAAGGAATGACCGCGTTTGGAGATAAATCAATGCAATCTACCGCTTGGGGTAAATTTATCTGTTCTTCGAAGTTTATGAGAATAAGTTATGCAGTGGCAAAAGTACTTGCATTTATACTTTTGATTTTTGTTCATACACCGAACTGCGGAATCTGTACAAAATTCTTTATGCCTGAAATTGCTCTAATTCTTGCATGGATAGCAATTATATTCTGTGTTGTTAGAGCAATTCCTGTTGTTCTCGAAAGCGGAAAACTTTTTGATAAATAATAATTTAAATAATAAAAAAAGCCTCTCAATTGAGAGGCTTTTTTTATTTACACGATGTCTTACCGTCCCATTCCAATTCATCTGCGCATTTGAGATAATCCATGTTTTCTTTAAACATAACCCAGGCCGCACAATTCCACCCTTCACCTGTTTTAGGATTACATTGTCTCCATCCCGCACTATTAGGGTTTTCTCCAACGCCTGTAAGATTAACCTTTCCGTTATCCGAAATATAAAATCTAAAAATATCCTTTCCCATAACATTCGGTGTCTTGTTTCCATTAATATCTACATGTAGCGTATTAGGGGGGCGAAGAAATACTTCTGCACCATCAGCAAGTCTTAATTTATAATAAAAATCCAATTTATAATCAGTAACATTACTTTGAAAAATTCCATTAAGCAGATGCCACTGCCCTGTATAGTTTTCACAGTTTCCAGTACCGCAGTCGTCAAGTATTTTTAAATAAGGTTTAAGTCGAATGCCAAGTATTTGTGCACTTTCTTTGTCGTCCTTGACTAGCCCCCATGTATCAATAGGACCGTATTCATTAACAGCCATCAGTACTGCATTAGAAAAAGTGGTTTGGACTTTTTTTAACTTGCTTATTGTTTGTTTTATTTTGTAGTCCACAATAATACCAGGTATGGTCATCGCTGCGACAATACCTATTATCCCGAGGGAAATTTGGAATTCCCCCTGTTTAAATCCGGAATTTTAAAACGTTGCCGGGGGGTTAAACGCTAGGCTACTAAAGGAATTGCCCCCCCCCCCCCAGGGTTTTTAAAGCTGTGATTGTTGTTTTCATATGTATCCTCCAGTTAAATTGTCTTTTTTATTATAACTTATTTTTTCTATTTTGTCACTATAAAGATAAAATTTAATAATATTGACAGATTCGTCTGATATCGTATAATTTTTTTATGGCAAAATTAAACATAGTTTTATATGAACCTGAAATTCCTCAAAATACCGGTAATATCGCAAGACTTTGCGCCTGTACCGGTGCGTCTTTGTATCTTGTAGGGAAATTAGGGTTTTCTCTTTCGGATAAATATACTAAACGCGCAGGATTAGATTACTGGGATAGTGTTGATATTCATAAAGTTGATTCTATGGAGCAATTGTTTCAAGAGAACAAAGATGCTAATTTTTATTATCTGACAACAAAAACAAAACGACTTTATACGGATGTTCAATTTAATGATGGAGATTTTATTGTGTTTGGTCCCGAAAGCAGAGGTTTACCGCAAGAATATGTGACCGATAAAAATGCGCTTACTATTCCTATGAAGGATGGTCAAAGAAGTCTTAATCTTTCAAATTCCGTATCGATAGTTGCTTACGAGGTTATAAGACAAAATGGACTTTAAAATGCCGCCAAGAGAAGAAGATTCTCACAAGGGAACTTTTGGCAGAGTGCTTAATGTTTCGGGATCCGATTATATGTCGGGAGCTGCACTTTTGTCATCTCTTTCCGCATTAAAAATCGGTTGCGGATATGTTTTTTTATGTTCAACGGAACGTGTAATAAATGCTGTTGCCGCTCAAACTCAAAATATTGTGTTTGCACCATTGTCGGATTTGGATGAACAGGTGCGCAATGCGGATGTTATGTTAACAGGCTGCGGATTGTCTACATCTGAGGAGGCAGAGTCATTGTTTTTACGCGCGATAATTCTTGCTAAAGATATTCCTGTTGTAATTGATGCTGACGGTTTGAATATTCTTTCAAAAAATCCTGAATTATTGACGCAAGTTCAAAATTGCAATTATATATTGACTCCGCATCCTAAAGAAGCTGCAAGACTGCTCGGAGTGTCTTTGAAAGAAGTTCTTTCTAATATGGAGAATATTGCAGTTGCAATTTCAAAAAAATATAACTGCGTAACCGTCTTAAAATCTCACAGAACAATTGTTTGTTCAAAAGATTTGGAAATTTATATAAATACAACCGGTAATAATGCGCTTGCCAAGGCAGGAAGCGGAGATGTTCTTGCAGGCATGATTGCAGGGCTTCTGGCTCAAAAATGTGATGCGTTTTATGCCGCAAAACTTGGAGTATATCTTCACGGTTTGGCTGGGGATTTGGCAAAAAATGACCTGACCGAATACGGAGTTTTGGCTCTTGATCAGATCAGGTACATTTCTAATTCTATAAAAACTTTATTATAATTATGCAATATAATTAATACTGTTTTCAGGTATAATTTCTTCCGTTTTTATAACATTTTCAGGTATAAAATTTTGCTGTTGTGATTTAAGAAGAGATTGAATTCTTTCTTCCATAGAGGTATCTTGTAATTGAGCTTTATTCTTTATTATACGAGATAATCTTTCGTTTGCTGAACCTTCTAAATTTGTACTTGCTTTAACAAATCTGTGTCCTAATTTTTGAATCATTTTTTCTCCTTTAAAGTTTATACGTTTGGGGTATATGTTTATATTATATTAATAACTCGTAAATATATTATTTGTTACTCTATAAAAATAAATGTTACAAATATTAATGAAAATTATAATATTAAAGTGAAAAGTTTTTAACAATTAGTCATTTTACCTAATACTACGCGTTTTTTTGCACCGGTACATTCGGGCAGGTTGCTTGGAATCCCGTAATAAGAACAGTAGCCTAATACTGCAAATGCCATAACTTCTTTAAAATTATTGGAAATACCGTAATCTTCATGCGATTTCAAATTTATATGTTTTGGTAAGTAATGTCGTAAAAATTTCATTAAAGCAGGATTATATGCACCGCCTCCGCCGACAATAACTTCTTCAAGTTCTATTTCTGGATATACAAATCTCTCGTAAGCCTGTGCAATTGTTTTTGCCGTGAGTGCAGTAACCGTTGCAATAATATCCTCCGGCGCTTTTGGTGCAAATCTTAATGCCGTTTCTATATACATAGGAGAAAAATATTCTCTTCCTGTAGTTTTCGGTGGTTCTTTGAAGTAGTAATCATCTTGTAAAAGGCAATCCATCCAGCTTTCTGAAATTTTGCCCGAATTTGCGACTTCTCCGTCCATATCAAAAGTTCTGCCGAAATATTTACTCATACAATAATCAATCATAATATTTCCAAGACCTGTATCAAATCCAAAGGTTTTATGTGATTTTGATATAATTGTCGCATTTGATATTCCGCCAATATTTTGAATGGCAATGTTTTTATTTAATTTTTTAAACCATTTTTCATCGGCAAAGCATACTAAAGGTGCACCTTCGCCTCCGTTTGCGATATCAGCTTCTCTAAAGTTTGAAAAGACCTGACAGCCTGTTTTTGCTGCAATAACAGAACTTTCGCCTATTTGAAGAGTGCTTCTCAGTTGAATCCCGTCCAGTTTTTCTTTTTTTGGTGAATGGAAAACAGTTTGACCATGGCTTGCTATAAAATCAGGTTTGCCGTGTTCTGAAATAAGTACGTTACAAGCATCGGCAAAACATTGTCCGATGGCAAAATTCATCTGACAAATATCTTTGATTGTAGCATTACCCGAGAAAAGTTGAAAAATCTTTGCTCTTATATGGTCCGGATATTGAAAGTTAATTCCCTGAACCAATTTACAACTCAAGTCAGGGTTAACAATACATAAGCCTGCATCAATACTGTCACAGGAAGTTCCCGACATAAGTGCTATTATTTTTTTACTTTTTAATTCATCCATTAGTATAAATTTTAAGCGAAAACTGAAATAAGCGCAAAATGTTTACAAAAATATTACAACGTGTCCCCAAAAATCCTCAAAAAACTTTTTTAAAAATATCCCTAATCGCTAATAAAAAATCCCTAATCTTTTTTATCACCTCAAAATAAAACTTTTTATTCCTTTTTCTTTTTCGTCTTCCTTAACTTTTATGCAGTTATCAGGACTTTGTTGCCATCACCTCTTTTTCTTTAACTGTCCTCAAATGCTCTCTCACCCTCCCCAGGGTGGTAGCCGTATATTACCCGAGTGGATAATTGCTTTCCACATTTTTAAATGTAAAACTAAGTTAATAAGTTGACAAGTAAAAAATATTAAAAAAAATTTTACAAACGACCATGCCCTTTGTGTAGTATGAAAAAATTCGTGTTTTTAAATCTTAATGAAGTAATCTTAATGAAATTAGGTAACAATTTTAACAAATTTTTCTTGACATTCGGTTACTTTTTTTATTGAGTTTTGTTTAATTTGTAAACAGTCCGAAAGTATTATTTTTATAATAAATCTGACATGCTTTTGTAAAGAATTGGTCATTTCCTTAAAAATGTTATAAAATTAAAAATATTCTAATAAAGGTATTATGTAATGAAAGAATTTATGAAAAACAAAACAGTGACGTATAACCTGATGTCATTCACGGGTTTTAAATCACTTGTCGTGTTTTCTTTACTTCTGGAGGCTCCAAGGTCTTATGAAGAAATAGCAGAATATTTTAAAAAACATGAATATATCGGTGAATCGATTTCTATTGATACGCTGAGAGTTTATTTTACTTCTCTGAGAATGGTAGGTTGTGAAATCATCAGAATGAAAAAGTCAGAAGGTTCTAAATATAAAATGGTTTCGCACCCGTTTGAGTTGAGTATTACTTCGGAACAAATTAAAAGTCTTGCAAAAGTATACAAAGCTGTTGCGAAAAATATTGAATTGCATGAGTTGATTACGCTTGAAAAATTTCTTATAAAAATTATTGAAAAAATTGATAATGATGAACTTCGAACAGCGTATGAGAAATTTTCGCTTTTTAACGGAGTAAGCGTTGAACTTGTTGAAAATCTCATTAAACACAGCAAACTGAAAAGTCAGATAACTTTCCTTTATAATTCTCCTCGTTCAGGTGAAAAAGAAATCGAAATTATTACAGATAAAGTTGAATTGAATAATAACAAATTTTATCTTTACGGAACCGGCTTGGAATATAATCAATACGGTTATTTTCCGATAGCAAGAATTAAAGGCGTTACAAGTGTAAATCTTTATAAAACGGATATTTCGGGATTTGAAAAATATACTGTCGGTTATGAACTGAGAGTAGATAAAAATGAGTTGAAACTTACAGATGAAGAAAAAATCGTTGAGATTAAAGATAACAGTTTAATTATTGAAAATACAACTTCGAATCCGTTTATTATTAAACAAAGAATCCTGTCATTCGGATTTGCCTGCAAAGTTCTTTATCCTGAAAGTTTCAGGCAGGAAATTATTAATACGTTAAAAGAAATGCGCGAGGGTTATAAAGATGGCTAGACTGAGTGAAAAATATAACGATTCGTGTATAAAAATATTCATGCTCTTAAAGCTTCTTCTGGAAGATAATGCCGAGTATTCGGAAATTATGAATATTTTTGCAGATGAAGCTAATGCTTCTACTTTTCCCGTAGTACTGAATAAATATTTAAATACACTCAAAATATTCGGTATAAAGGTTAAAAAAGTGAAAAACAAATATCATCTTTTAAATATGCCGTTCAATATTGATTTTAATATTGACGATATAAAAACAGTGATTTTGTTAAAATCAGCTTTGTCTATCTTACCGAATAACAAAAGCAGAGAAAGTCTTGAAGATTTTATAAAATCTATCGAAATCCGATACAGTGATAATGCCAAAAATATTGCAAATTCAGTAACCTCCAGTGTTCATTTGGATTTGTCATTCTATTTTACAACATTCCATGACCAGATTTTAGAATGCGAAAGACTTTGTACCGAAAAACGCAAACTTGAAATAACTTATATTGTTAATGATGGTGAAAATACAATTATTTGTTCACCTAAAGAAGTTAAATATCAGAACAGAAAAGTTTGTTTCAGTGTCTTTAATCAATTAAGCCGACAGATTTTTGATATTCCTATAGACAATATTAAAAGTATAAAACAATTACCTACAGTTTCCACATCTAAAGATGTGAGTATGTCCGTTGTATTTAAGTTAAAAGGCAGACTGGCAGAATCTTATAAATTAAAGGAATGGGAATACTCTAACGGATTTGATGAGAACGGAAATCTTATCGTGATAAATTCCAGTGAAGATCCCGACGCACTGCTTTCAAGATTAATGAAATATGCAGAGAATTGTGTCGTAGTCACTCCAAAAATAATGAAAGACCGTATGCGTGATCTTATTGATAAAGTTCTGGAAAATTATGCATAATTTAAACTTCGCTTAATTAATGTTAATAAAGAATAAAAATCGTTTTCCAGTGTGATAGTATATTAATATGACAAAACCGTATGTACCGTTACATGTCCACAGTGAGTATTCTTTACTTGACGGGGCAATAAGAATAAATGATCTGGTAAATTTTGCCAAAGAAAATAACATGCCTGCCGTTGCGCTTACTGACCACGGTGTTATGTACGGTGACATGGAGCTTTATACCACAGCGAAAGAAAACGGAGTAAAACCTATTCTCGGCTGTGAGTTTTATGTGCATGACGGCGATATTGAAGAACATAATAAACTCCACAATCCTTGCTATCACCTTGTACTTCTGGCAAAGGATAAAGCTGGGTATGCCAATCTTCTTAAACTGGTTTCTACAGCATGGTGTAAAGGCAGATACGTGAAACCGCGTATTAACTGGGATTTAATTCAAAAACACCATGAAGGTTTAATTTGCCTTTCAGCTTGTCTTGGTGGTGAAGTCCTGCAAAAACTTATGAATGAAGGCTATGACAGCGCTAAAACTGTAGCTGAACATTATAAAAATTTATTTGGTGAAGATTACTATCTTGAACTTCAGGATCACGGGCTTGACGAACAAAAACGTACCAATCCCGAATTAATTAAACTTGCAAAAGAGTTAAATATAAAAATGGTCATAACAAATGACTCCCATTATCTTACGAGAGATGATGCCGATATGCATGACACCTTATTGTGTATGCAGACTAACAGTGATAAAGACGATCCGAATCGTTTTCATTTTGAAAATAACGAGTTTTATGTAAAAACAGCAGCACAATTACGAGAATCTTTCAAATGGATGGATTCTGAGACTTTTGACAAATGTATTGATAATACAGTCGAAATTGCAGAAAAATGTCATTTAACACTTGAACTTGGAAAGAGTCCTCTTCCTGATTATAAGGTGCCGCAGGGGCATACGATTGAATCTTATCTGGAATATCTCGTATATGAAGGCTGTAAAAAACGTTACGGCGAAATTTCTCCGGATTTAAAAGAACGTATTGATTACGAAATCGGTGTAATCGAACAAATGGGTTTTGCCGCATATTTTTTGATTACGTGGGATTTTATTCACTACGCTAAAACTCATGGAATCCCTGTAGGTCCGGGCAGAGGTTCGGCTGCGGGTTCTGTTGTTGCTTACGCTCTTGAAATCACAGACCTTGACCCTATTCAGCATAAGCTGTTGTTTGAAAGGTTCTTGAACCCTGAACGTTTCACCATGCCCGATATTGATATCGACTTCTGTATTGAACGCCGCGGCGAGGTAATTGATTATGTTACTCAAAAATACGGCGAAGATAAAGTTTGTCAAATTATCACTTTTGGTACTTATGCGGCAAAAGCTGCATTCAAAGGTATCGCAAGAATTATGAGGGTTCCGTTTTCTGAAAGTAACAGACTTGCGGGACTGATTGACCCTGCGATTGAACTTGCACAGGCGACCAACCCTAAGGCAAAAACACTCGGCGATGCAATGAAGTGTGACGGGTCTGAATTAAAAGCGCTTTACGACAAAGACGAACAAATTCCTGCGGGCGATCCTACGGAAGGTAAATTCGTAGGACTTAAAAAAATTATTGACCTTGCGGTTGCTATTGAGGGCATAAAGAACAATACTGGTACACACGCCGCAGGTGTTATTATCGCTCCTCAGCCGCTTGATCAAATTTTGCCTGTTCAGCCTTCAAAAGACGGTATTGTCCAAACCGGATATCCGCCTCATGACGTTACGGAAGTTTTGAGCCTTTTGAAAATGGACTTCCTCGGGCTTCGAAACCTTACAACAATTTATAAAACCGTTGACTTGATTAAAAAAGAACAGGGAATTGAACTTGCTATAAACGATATTCCTCTGGATGACAAACCGGTTTACGACATGCTTATGACAGGCGATACGGATGGGGTTTTCCAGCTTGAATCTCAGGGTATGAAAAACCTCGTAAAAAGGCTTAAACCGGACGTTTTTGAAGATTTAGGTGCGCTAGTGGCACTTTTTCGTCCGGGACCGTTGGATTCGGGCATGGTTGATGACTTTGTTGAACGTAAGCATGGTCGTCAGGCAATTACTTATGCACACCCTCTTTTGGAACCCGTTCTGAAAGATACCTACGGAACAATCGTATATCAGGAACAGATTATGCAGGTATTCCAGGTGCTTGCTGACTACTCTCTCGGTCAGGCAGACATGGTTCGCCGTATGATGGGTAAGAAAAAAGTCGATGAAATGGAAAAACAAAAAAGTAAATTCATCGAACGTTCCGCTCAGCACGGCATGACAGCTAAGGATGCAGAAGCTTTGTTTAACCAGATTCTTGCGTTCGCATCATACTGTTTTAACAGGTCACACTCTGCAGCTTATGCATTTGTTGCTTACCAGACAGCTTACCTCAAATGTCACTATCCTGTAGAATATTTATCGGCACTCTTATCAAGCGTCTCTAGTGATCAAGAAAAAACTCAGCTTTATATTGAAGAAGCACAGAAAAAAGGTATTAAAGTTCTTCCGCCGGATATTAACCATTCCATGGCAACGTTTACACCTGATAACGGAAATATCAGGTTCGGTCTTGCTTCTATTAAACAGGTAGGTGAAGCAGTTATTGAAGAAATTATTAAGGAACGCGAAGCTAACGGACCTTTTAAATCAATTTATGACTACTTAAAACGACTTGATCCTAAATGTTCCAATAAAAAGACCCTTGAAGGTTTGATTAAATCCGGAGCATTCTCAGAGATTGAAAAAAGCCGCAAACAATTGTGGGATAATATTGAATATATAACAGCAACGGCATCGAAGGAAGCTAAACAACGAGAATCGGGTCAGGGTAGTCTGTTTGATTTGTTGGGTGATTCTTCTGCAATTGATGAAGCAAAATTCCAACTTGCAGGAAGTGACGAAGAATATGACCAACGACAGATTCAACTCTTTGAAAAAGATTTTCTCGGGTTTTACGTAACGAGCCATCCGCTTTCGACAATCAGGGACAAATTGCCGTTCCTGATGACTCATAAAGTTTCGGAATTGGCTTCGGTTCCTAATGATAAAGTCGTTACAATCTGCGGACTTGTCACTTCTGTAAAACAAATTCCGACTAAAAAAGATCCGACTAAATTTATACGATTTGCATCTGTTGAAGATTTGACAGGTAGAGCGGAAATTATTGCTTTTAACAGTAAAATTCAGGAATATGGCTCATATTTGGAAACAGAACAGAGGGTTATTGTGTCGGGTAAAATTTCTCGCAGAAGCGAAGAAGAACCTCCTGTTATACTTGTTGATACAGTAAAAACCGTTGATAATTCAAATATATTTTCAATAACCTTACAAGATGAGTTCAAATATGAAGAACTGGTTTATCTCAAAAATATTTTGTGTGAGTCAAAAGGGTCTGACCCTGTCTTGCTCAAAGTAGCTGATGAAAACGGAGATATTTCGCGAGTGTTGGCAGCTTCAATGTTCTGGGTAGAAACCTCGAACGATTTGGTTAATAAATTGAAACGCGGTTTTTCAGGTAGATTAGACGTTACTGTTCGCTCAATGGACAGTAAAGAAGAATCTTTTGACAGGGCTACTGTGTGATTTATCTCCTAAATTTGTCGATATGCGGATAATCCTCTTTTATTTGCCATCCGTCATAAGAGATTAATGTTATACAATAACCGGGTTTGGTTTTGCATAGTTCTTTAAGTGCATCTCTTGTTCTCTCAGGTGATGATATTACCCAGTGATATAAAGGCAGGCTTCCACTTGAATAAAGCATGAAACTTTTATATCCGTCCCCATTTGCTTCAGGACTCCAGTTTTGGATTTCAAGTCCTATGCAGTCTTTATATCTTGGACAAAAAAGTAAATATTCAAAATCTATTACATTAATGGATGTGGCTCTTTTCCATAAAACCATACCAACTCCGTTATTCAGTTCAACAAGTACACCCGGAGGTTTTGGTTTAATGCTTACACTTTTAATGTATGGAGCGTAAAATTCTTTATAAAACTCAACGGATTCGTCGGTATCTTCGCCAGTAAATGTTCTGTTAATTTGTTGCGATATCATCATTTTGGCCTGATTATATAAAGAATATTGGTGCTTAAGTCTTGTTACCACTAGAGTTTTATTATAACTGGTAATTAAGCCTGGTAAAGTCATCGCTGCAACTATTCCTATAATTGCCAGTGTAATTAATACTTCTGCTAATGTAAAAGCTGTATGTTTATACATAGTTTTCTCCTTATAATATGCGAATATTATTAAAATATTCTTATTTTATATTGAGTATTCTACATTATATGAGAATATGTGTCAATAATTCGCATGTTTTATAGTATTAATATTATAAAATATAGATTAATATAAAAATATGATTTCAAATATCGACATAAAAATTTTGCTTGGTAAACGTATAAGAGAATATAGAAAAAAACATAATTTAACACAATTTCAATTGGCAGAATGTCTTGGTATTGATGATAAACATTTGAGCAGAATAGAGTTGGGAAAAAACATGCCTCAAGCAAATACAATATTAAAGCTTGCAGAAGTATTTGGAATAGAGGTAAAAGATCTGTTTGAATTTTCTTATTTGAAACCTGCATCAGAAATTCGAAGGGAATTGAACGGATTAATTCAAAATCTGACGGATGAACAGTTGATAATGACATATAAATATGTAAAAAGTTTTGTGATATAGAAAAATATTAAAAAAGTGCTTGCAATTTAAAATTTAGCATGTAATAATAAAAGAGTACCGAATGCGGGGGTAATTCAGTGGTAGAATGCCTCCTTGCCAAGGAGGATGTCGCGAGTTCGAGCCTCGTCTCCCGCTAATAAAGAAGAGTCACGAAAGTGGCTCTTTTTTATTAGCCTGAAGAAAGTGGCGGGAATCTTGATTTTCGAGTGTGGAGCAAATCCAAGAGGAGTCTTCTTTACCATTCCATTAAGGACAAGAGTTTCGTGCTCTTATCTTTTATTTTGTTAGTGTTTATGCTCACATTTTGCTCACAAAGTTTATTGTCTGTTGTATTATATAACGTATAAATTCGGAAATACTTAATAATTATAAATAAGATATAAGGAGAATTTTTATGCAAATTAATTCAATATCGACTTTTAAAGGTTTAATCAGAGCTAATAACGGTTATGGCAAAACCACTGCGATAAATACTGATAAAATAATTTGGATGGATGGTATTTATACAAATGATGCAAGGATATTCCATGACGATAAATGCGATTTAAAAGTAGAGCCAATCAATAGATATAGTACCTGTATTTATTTTGACAATAAGACTAAGATTTCTATTCCTCACAAAATTAATGTTATAGAAGCATACAAAAAAGTTGTAAACGACAAAACTGCTGTAGTCAATATAGCTGATAATGCTTAAGAACAAAGAAATTACTATTATTTTGAGATAATCTGATAAAACACAGATGTTTTATAATTTATCTTTGCAATCAGTAATTGTCTAAAATTTTCCGTAATTCATCAAGTTTATTTTTTTCCAATCCGTGTCCGCCTGTTTGTGGAATTCTCAGTTCTTTTAAATTTTTAGCTTTTTGGGACAACTCAATAGAAGATTGAACCGGTATGAGTTTATCGTTTGCGGAGTGGATGATATGCAAAGGAATATTTGATTTTGAAAGCCTGTCTTCTGTTTTGAAAATTTTTCCGAGCGGATTCAAAATCGCAGGGCAAATTTTAATAAGCTTTTTTAAATATAGCGGTATTTTAAATTTTTTGTTGTTTATAATATTGTTTATTTCGTATTGTATAGTATTTACAGGAGCTATTATAACCATAAATTTTAAATCGGGCATTTTTTCTGCGGCAAGAATCGTTGCGAAGCTTCCCAAGCTATGTCCTATAATACCGGTATTTTCAGGCTTGATATTTTTTGTTTTCAGATATTTTAATATTCCTTCAACATCATCTTCTATCGTAAATTCATTAACTTTCATCGGATTATTTTTTCCGAAACCGCTGAATTCGGGTGCTAATACCGCAAAATTAGCGTCAAGAACTTCTTTGTATGTTTGTTGACAATTGCTAATATTTAAAGATGAACCATGAAAAAATACAATATATTTTTCGGTCTTATTTGGATTAATATCGTAAGCAATAATTTTTTTATTACCTTTTAATGGTATTGATACTTCGTTTAATTTCCCTTCAAGTCCTTCAATCGTTGGGCTTAAACGACGACGAGAAGCTAATATGGAGCGTTTAAAAAGAGACATGCAAAATCTGTAAGCAGGATTTAATTCTTTTAGATGTAAATTACTGCTAAAAGAAACTGTATCATTTTTTAATGCTTTATGCTCATATCTGTTAAGTTCAGGTCGTGAATTGTTATAGTAGTTATATGAACCTATGGATGAAATTCTCATGTTTATTATTCTTATACTGTTTTTTATTTGATATAAGGATAAACTTGTCTAAATATAAATTTTTGTTAGTTAAGAGTGAAGATTTAATATTTGTTTACAATAAAAAAAGCTTAGGAATTAAACCTAAGCTTTTTTTATTATTTAGTATCTATGTCTTTTTCTATAATTTTAGGTATTGGAGAAAGAATCATAGTTTCAAGATATTCGTCGTTTTGAGCTTTTACTTTTTCGGCGATTTGCGGGATTTGGTCTTTGTTATCAAAGAAATATCTTATTGCGTAACGAATTCCGATTATACCTTTTTCGTCATGCTTTTCATATTTATAAATATTGAATTCGAAATAATTTTTGCCGTCGCAAGATCCGTTTTCAAGGTAGCTTAATGCTGCTTTATTTGTTTTTTTGTTAGCAATAAACTTTAACAGCACATCCGTTTCTGTATTTTCTAAGGTTTTCGATTCATTTTCTGCAAATTTTATCGGATTGTTTGTATTTGGGTAATGGTAAACTCCAACCATTTTGGTCCAGTTTTTGGCATTTTCGTTTTTTAAAAAATATTCGTTTTCATAACCGTTATTTACCGGAGAAATAAAACTTTTTTTCAAATAATATACATTATTGTTAAAATGAATTTCTTCGGCTTTTGCAGTTTGAAGAAATAAAAGCATGCCTGCTAACAATAAACCGAAAGTTAATAATAAAAATTTAAACATTTTTCACTCCATTTCTTTGTAATTTAATATACTTTCTTTTGAGTGAAATAAAATTAACCATGCGGTCAATAATATGGACCAAAATTACCATTTTTTAAAAATAAAGAATACTGCAAGGATAATAAAAGCAAAACCGACAAGATAATTCCATTTAAACTGCTCTTTGAGGTAAAGTACGGAAAAGAAGCTGAAAACAATAAGCGTAATTACTTCCTGAATAGTTTTTAGTTGAGCTGCATTATAGACAGCATGCCCCATTCTGTTAGCGGGAACCTGGAAACAATATTCAAATAAGGCTATTCCCCAGCTTACGAGAATAACTATAACCAACGGCGCAGCTTTGAATTTCAAATGCCCGTACCAGGCAAAAGTCATGAAAATATTAGATATTGCAAGTAATAAAATCGGTGCTAAATATTGATTTATCATAGAAAAATTATACATCAAAGAAAAAACTCTTGACTTTTAATTTTTTTCTTAATACAATAAATTCTGTTAGCCGGCATAGCTCAACGGTAGAGCAACGGTTTTGTAAACCGTAGGTTGTAGGTTCGATTCCTATTGCCGGCTTTTTTGAACCTTAACAATAAAGCCTATAAGCCTTTGTGGCAGGGACCCCACAAATTTGATTAAGTATCAAATTTGAAGGGGGAGAAGCGCCACCCGATAGCAAAGGTCAAGGCATGAAATAAGCCTTTGTGGCGCAGGGGTAGCGCACTCCCTTGGTAAGGGAGAGGCCACGGGTTCAAATCCCGTCAAAGGCATTTGTGCTATCAAAAGGCAATATTGATAATTTAATATGGGTAGGTGCCCGAGTGGCTAAAGGGAGCAGACTGTAAATCTGCCGTCGCGAGACTACGGTGGTTCGAATCCACCCTTGCCCAAATTTTTAAGACTCCGAAAGGAGTCTTTTTTAATAGGTGGATGAGAACCTCCAAGTGTAGCTTGGATTTTGGTTCGAGCGCGAGGTGGCAGAGGGCGAAAGCTTTTCTACGTAATAAACGAAGTTTATTTAGTAGAAAACTGTAGACCCGTTTAATGCCACCGAGCAAGACAATCCACCCTTGCCCAAACTTTTAAGACTCCGAAAGGAGTCTTTTTTGATGGGTGGATGAGTGTAATAATATTAAATTTTAATATTATTATAACAAATTAAGCAAATATTATGCTATATGATACTTTATATATTTATAATAGTGTAAAAGGTTTAAATAATGGCAGATTATTTTGTTGCACATAACAATGTATTTCATAATTTTCATAATCAAGCTAATAATGTTGTGCCGCAAAATATAGTATCAAAAAATGAGCATATAAAAAATGATTATTTTTTGAAATCTACTGACTCTAATTCAATAAATTCAAATAAAAACAAAAATAAAAATAAGAAAATCTTATTTTCGTCTTTAGCTGTATTGGCAACATTAGCTTTAGGATATACTGTTGGGATTAGAAGATTTGAATCAAAATTTTTTAAAGGCATCGCAAAAGATATTAAACCCGAAGAAATTAATTTATTTGAATTAAAAAATATAACAAAAGAGCTAACATTAACTTCAAAAAAAGGTCATCAAATTAACATTTGGGATATAAATCCTAATAATTATGATAAATACATAATTAATTGTAATGGTATTGATGCGGGTAAAACTCCTCAAGGAAGTATATTGAAGCAAGTAAAAGAACATAATTACGGTTTTATTGAATTTGATTATTGCGGACAAGGAAAAAGTACCGGTAAATTTAACCAAGAGGGTTCTCTTGAAAGTCTAAATACTGTTATTAATTATTTGAGAGGTAAAGGTATATCAGATAAAAATATCGTATTAGTTGGTCATTCAATGGGAACAGGTGTAGCATGTGATTATGCTAAAAACAATACTGTTAGAGGACTTGTTTTAATGGAACCATTTGATAAATTTCAAAATACTATAAAAGCAAATGTTTTAAATATCGATTTATTACCTAAGGCGGTGAAAAAAATAGTATATAATCTTCCAAGTTGTATGATACCAATTAAAAATAAATTCAATAATTTAAATGCTTTAAAACTAATAGAAAGTCCCACTCTAATAATTACATCAAAAGATGATAATGTGGTACATAGTAATTTGACTAGAAATTTATATGAAAAAACAAAAAAATTTGGTAATAAAAAGATACTGGAGTTTGAAACCGGCGGTCATTCTATTACTGAGGAAAAAGAAAATGCATATTTTAAATTTATTGACGAACTATTTAGTTCGTAGGTTATATATTTGTATCGTAAAATAATCAAAATCTCTGTACAAGGCTAAAAGGGTAGGTGCCCAAGCGGTTAAAGGTTGCAGACTTTAAACTCTATTTTAATTTAGTATCATAATTCCGTAATTCAAATATGCGGCAAAACATGTCCATAAAAAATACGGAATCAACAGAATAAATGCAATTTTAGATTTTTTATAAAAAAGTATCATGTTAAAAATCAGTGCAATAAGTAGTAAAATTATTATTACAAATCCAAGCGTGATATTTTCTTTATAAAAAAATATGGGTGCCCATATAAGATTAAGCGTAAGCTGAAGCCCAAAGGCTGTTAAGCCGGGGATTTTTTTTTTGTAATCCCGTTTTTAACATAAAATAATAACGATAATGCTATTGTCAGGTATAAGAAAAACCAGGCGGGTGCAAATATCCAATCAGGCGGATTGAATGCGGGTTTGTTTAATGAGTGATACCATTCCATGTTTTTCATGTTTTTAGTCTAATTTGTTGGAAAACTTTTTTCATTACACAATATACTAATTTACATAACTTTATTTTTAATTGCTAAGTCGTGTGTTTACGCGTATTATGTAATAGAGGATATGTTTTTATAAGGAGGGTTGGATATGAAAAATCTGCTTAAAATTTTACTTACAACATCGTTTATGATGTTTATGACAATACCTGCGATGTCGTTTCAGTTTCCTGATGTTCCGACGGACCACTGGGCTGCAAAGCAAATGGATGAATTATCCGATAAGGGTGTAATTGTCGGGTATCCGGACGGGACTTTTAAACCTGATGATAATGTTACCCGTGCGGAATTCGCTTCTATGGCAATCAGAGCGTTGGGACAACAACATACTTCTGTTGCGCAACCCGTTGATTTTACTGACATCACTCCTGAATATTGGGCTTATGATTCTATCCAGAAGGCGTTGTATTTTGACCTTATTTCGGCAGCAGAAGGTGAACTTTTCAGACCTGATGATACCGTTACGCGTGCGGAATCAATGACTGTTGCGGTTAATGCTTTGACAACACAGGAAATAAGTGCGGAAAAGGCAAAAGAAGTGCTTGCAAAATATGTTGACCTTGATGTTATTCCTGAATCTTTTTTGATTCCTGCGGGAAAATCGGAAATTTTAGGGATGATAGTTTCGGTACCTGTTGATGGCAAATCTGCTCTTGATGCGGAAAGACCTGCTACAAGAGCCGAAGTTTCTGCGATTCTCTATAATATGATGGAACAGGCAAAACTTAATCCGAATGCTAAACTTGCAGAAGCAATGAGAAAGAAAACAGGTGAAGGTTTTATTATTGAGAATGCAGAAGTTCAGGGAAGTATCGGAACTATTCCTGCAGGAACGGTTTTGCCTGTTGTGCTTACAAAGTATATAAGTTCTCAAAGCTCTCAGCCGGGAGATTTGTACATTGCCGTTGCACCGCAGAATTATATTACAAAAGATAAATATATTTTAATCAATAAAGGTTATGCATTGAAAG
>CAOJDT010000033.1 GCA_948433295.1 uncultured bacterium | reverse complement strand
ACACAATATGGTTGAAAAAGATTATAAACTATACGGAACAAGGATTTTTAACTTAAAAACACAAGAAATTGGTTTGTTAATTTGCCTTTTGGAAAACAAGTTTGCCGACAAAATAGTAGAATTTGCTACTTGCGTGGATAAAATCGGCAAACAATACAATATTGAGCTTGATAATATCAGAACTTTTGAAGATGATTTTGAAAAATAAATTAACTAAAGAAACATTAGATATTTCGTATTCTGAATTTAGGACAAAGTTTGCTAAAGAAATTCCGGATGCTTTTGAAAGTTATCGCAAAACACAATTAAATAAATATTCTTGGAATTTCAAAGATGACAATTCTTTAGAGTTTAATTTTTATTTTGAATTACAGTGTAATTTTAACCATTTTAGAATCTCAAACTGGTATATTGAAAAACTTTAAACATATTTTGAACGGTTATCATACGGGTGGTTAATTAATTTGTCGGTTTATCCATTCCATAATTACATCAACCTACAAAAATAAAGCTTTTTGCGAAATATCATTTAATATTTGTTTTTCAATTCTTTCAGATAATTCCACATAATTTTTAACTTTTTGATTTGCGAATATTTCTACCGATTTGCATAATATCTCACGAACCATTGGTTCGATATGTTCTTTTAAGAATATAAATATTGATTCTGTAATTTCACAATCCTTATGTATAAGCTTATTAATCTTCTTATGAGTATCATTATCAACTTTCCCGTTATGTACAATTGAACTTCTTAAATCATAAAATATTTTTATAGCCTTATACACATCTTTACCAAAAAATTTACTACATCTTATGCCTAATCTATATGCTAATTCACTTTTAACATCTGCTAATATTGTACATTCAAAAATGGTAGAAAGTTTAAAAACTCTATCAAACAAATTTGTGCTTTTATAATAATGTATCCAGTTTAAAATCGGCACAGCCATTATTTCATTTATCGGCATGTTTATAGATGATAAATTTTCAAATATATGTACAATATTTTTTATATTAGTATTTGAAATAGTATAGTCGTATTCAAACAGGGGTTCTCCAATGGTACGATACCAAGCTGAAATGTTCTCAACAGGTGTTGAACTATGAAAATTAAATTCATTTTGGTAAAAATTTGAAAACATATATCCTTTGTTTACTTGAAGTCTGCCTTTATCAGCAAACCTCATTGCCAACAGAAATGCTTCTATTTCAACTTGTATGTTGCGACGATCTTGCTCAAATTCTTTGCTTAAACCTGTGGCATCACATTTATATTTTGCATCATATTCTTTAAACAAAATATATTTTGACAAAGCTCTTTCATAAAGCATCCCAGCTCTTGGTTCAAGTATGTCTGCTTTTATATTTCTAATAAAACCATCATATAGAGAAATTTTTATAATTGCCGATTCATAATCAGACTCAAAGATTTTATTAGTTATAAATTTAAAACCAACAATATCTCTATTTATATATTCATCTGGAATGCTAATGTTATATAAAGGAACAAAAACTTGGATTTTCATTATATAACTCCTTTTAAAGTTTTTATTATTAATTTATTATACTATGAACTTATATTTGCGATAGCTTCTCGGAATCTCAAGCCGAGGCTATCGCTTTATATGGGAGAGGTACGTAGTCGATAAATCGAACTGTACTCTTTTAGTTAAAAGGACTAAAAGGTTTTGACACTAATTTAGCATTACGATAGACAGACCCAATTCCTCTATCAACTTTTTGAATTTACCAACAAACTATAAACCATACGTCGGAAATAAAGCGAATGCGAAATTCTAAGGTTTAGTGTTTGTTGGTTAGCAAGTCCCCTTTGGCTTACGTCCGGAACGATTCATGGTGATTTAGTCATGCGCCTAGTGCTGACTTGCCTTTATCTGATTATGAGGACTCCCACACCACCCTGTCTCCTGATGGCTCGGTAAGAAGATTTACCGTATCAGATATTGTCATTTTGTCAAAGTACTATGTCAATTATGTATTTGTAATTTGCTTTTGTAAATAGTTATTAAAAACTTCTACATCTGGCTTCCTTGAATTAAAACTATTATATTCTTTTTGCAGTTCAATATTGAAAAATGCATCAAATTCAGGAATACGCAGAATTACATCTCGTTCTAATCCCTGTGATTTTATTTCTATAACTTCTTGCAGTTTTTTATAAACATTATCAGGAATCAATGCTTTTATTTCTTCAACAGTCATCCTTAAATCAATCGGCGGGATTTTATCAAACTCATAAACATAAATTGCATTCAATAATCCACGCATTGAGTAAAGATATTTTTTATAAGTTATAGCTTTTGCTTGCTGAATAAATTCCCAATAATTGTGTCTGAATAATGAAAAATAGTGTTTGAATAATCTTTCCTGATTAAAGTTTTCTTTCATATATTCTCTGAGTGGTAAGTTATTGTCACCATAATAAACTACTGGAGAATTAAGCCATTCAATCGTTGTTGGATTTGATGCAAGTAGAAGTTTCAAATATTTATAAATATCGAATCCGCTCATATCAATTAAAGAGCCTTGTGCTTCACAAGGATTTAAATCTTTATCAAATGCAAAATTTATAACATTTTTTACAGGATTTAATGTAATATAATCGTTTAATGCTCTTTTAAACACAAAACGTACATCAAAATCACTATCTTTGCTTGCCATTCCCCAAGAACGACTTCCGTTCTCAATTGCAAAGATAATATTTATGTCGTTATCTTTTTCTATTTGTTTAAGTAAGTTTTGTATTTTATTTTTCATTATCATTTACCTTTTGCTTTTTTATCTTTATAACCACTGAAATGTTCTCCAGCTTTGAAATTATATATAGGTTTAATTATTTTAATTATGTCTGCGGTTGGAGATATATTATTTACAATGTCCTCCATAGTTTTATATGCCATCGGACATTCATCAAGAGTATCCTCATTAATTGAAGTTGTGTATATTCCATTCATAGAGTTTTTAAATTCTTCAACTGTGAAGTTCTTTTTTGCCTGATTTCTGCTGAATAATCTTCCGGCTCCATGAGGGGCTGAACAGTTCCAATCTTTGTTTCCTTTACCAATACAGATTAAGCTTCCATCACGCATATTTATCGGAATCAAAAGTTTTTCATCTTTTTTTGCTGAAACAGCACCTTTTCTGAGAATCATTGAATCTGTATCTATATAGTTGTGAATAGTAGTAAACTCTTCTTTTACTGTTAAACCAAGACCTTTGATAAGTTCATCCGCTATAGCTTTTCTATTCATAACTGCATATTTTTGTACGATTTTCATATCATGAATATAATCATCAAATAAATATCCGCTTGCGTAAGCAAGAGCTTTTGGAATATCAGTTATAACTTGTTTCTTTAATTCAGCAATTGTAGATTGAATTTCAGACTGTCTGCCCTGTGCTTTTAAATCTGCAATTACATCATCAAGCATTTTTTTAGAACAGTTATTAAGCTGATTATATGCTTCTTCCTGATAGTATTCTGCGACTTCTTTACCAAGATATCTACTCCCGGAATGAATAACAACATAGAGTTTACCTTCATCATCTTTGTCAATTTCTATAAAATGATTTCCGCCACCAAGAGTTCCAATACTGTGAGTTGCTCTATGTTGATTTATCATTTTAAGACATCTCAAATCGTTTATCTCAACTTCATCGACATACTCGTGAGGAGTTGTTCTGACGTTCATTCCGCTTGGAATATTGTCATAAATAAATTTATCGAACTTTTCCAAATCTACAGAATCATTGGCAAGTTCAATAGTTTCCATACCACAGCCAATATCAACTCCGACAAGATTTGGAACGACTTTATCTTTTATAGTCATTGTTGTTCCGATCGTACATCCTGCACCTGCGTGAACATCCGGCATGATACGAATCTTACTGTCCTTAATAAAATCCTGCTCACAAAGAGTTTGTATTTGTGATTCTGAAAATTCGTCAATTTTGTCAGTAAAGACTTTTGCACTATTTTTTTGTCCGATGATTTCTTTCATAATTCGTTCCTTTTTAATTTAATTGGATGCAGAGGTTGGATTCGAACCAACGACCTCCAGGTTATGAGCCTGACGAGCTGACCACTGCTCCACTCTGCCAACTTTCAATTGGAGTGCAAGAAAGGTGTCGAACCTTTGTATTCTGCGCCACAAACAGATATTCTGCCCTTGAACTACAAACACCATATAAATTGGCTCCGACGGGATTTGAACCAATGACGCCCTCCCCTTCAGGGTGGTGCGCTACCAACTGAGCTACAGAGCCATTCCACCTTCGTGGTTGAATTGTAATCGGGTGAGCACGACCTCACTATAACGGGGGTGCTTTTTAGAATTGCCCCGCCCATTAACGGTTATTTAGGGAGTCTCAATTACAATTCATATTAAATTTTCAATCTGCAATATCAATTTAGGACAGACTGGCAGAACTTTTACGTTCTGCCACTGCCATTATTAGAATAAACTATATTTTTATATTAATCATTTAAAAAAAGTTGCGAACTTGAATTTTGCGTAGAGTGATGGCACGAAGTGCCAAACTCGAAGTAACGGCGAAATAGTGAATGACTGTTTTGCTTTCTGCAAAACAGAATGAACGGCTTGAAGCCGTGGAGCGATAATTCAATCCTTACGCAGATATTTTTTCGTAGCGTTCCGTATTTATAGTATCTAACATGAATTTGTAAGATGATGTTTCGCCATCCATAACCATTTCAAATATCTTTGGAGTGCAACCGGAAACAAGAACCACGCCCTGTTCATTTTCTTTTACAGGAACTTGTTGTTGCCATGAGTTTACATTCCAAAATACGAGTTTTGGCAATTTATATCCTTTTTCATTGAATTTTCGTTTAACATATTCAAAATTAGTCAGTTCGGCATCTTCTGTACAAGTATCAAATTCCATATCTGAAATTATATAAATAGTTGCAGGCATATCTTTTTGTGAAAGCTTGTTTTTGCTTGCAGTTCTTAAAACAAGTTCAAAAACTTTCTGTATATTTGTATTTGCACATTCATTAAAACCTATGCAAAATCTGACTTTGTTATAAATATCATCACCTTTGATTTCCACAAGTTTTGGATTTTTAGAAAAAGTTATGAAATAATTTTTAAATGCACCTGTATTACGTTCAGCAAAGTAAATTGCAAGTGATTGAGCAACTTCTGCCGGTTGTGGATTCCCGCCCCAATACATAGAACCTGAACCATCTACAACCACGAGAGCATTTTCTTCTTTTGCGTAATTAGGAAGAGCATTCCAAGTTACATCAAGAGATTTTTTCTCTTCATCGCATAATTCTCCACAATGAATAATTGGTCTTACTACATCATAAGGATATAGCGTTCCGGTATTCATTTTCACAACACCTGCTTGTACTTTATTCAAAAAGTTTTCATAGCGTTCTTTATCATTTCTTATAAAGGCTTTTTTATACTTAAACATTGCTTTGGATGGTTGTTTTGAATAGTCAAAAGAATAATCCTTTATGCGCAAATTGTTCTCTATAATTTTGATTTTTGCACGAAGTTTAGATAACGTTTGGCGATATTCTTTTTCAGACATATTCAAACATTGTGCTAGTCTTTTGCCCAATTTTACTGTTTGAATATTTGTAGCATTTATTGAAGGTAACCATTTTGCAAGTAAAGATACATTATCGGTTTCAATATTAGCAATGTCTTTTTGCAATTGTTCTTTAATAAATGCCACAACTTCTTTTTTGCAACTTGTATCTAAAATTTCAAGCAAGTCATCATATCTGCCATATTCGGGAATATATTGTATATTCTTAACCAAAGCAGAACGAGAAGTCCTTGGCAGATTTCTTATAATAGTTCTGAAAACTTTTCTTTCTCCTAATCCGCCACGAATATCTCTTGCATAGAATAATATTTTCATAGCAAGATTTTTATCTTCACAAAATGCTCGATGAAAACGTTTTACTATTTCTTTTTCGTCAAGATTTCTTGATGCACCAATTGATGCAAATAAATCAAGACAATATTTCCCACTTGAAATATATGTTGTTGCTCCGTTTAAAGTTTCGGTTTTGTTTTCTTCTTTTTTCAAAAAATTTAACATAGTATTATCCTTTCTTGGGGTAAATATATCGACAGAATATAATTACCCATATTTTGTTTAGTGTATGAAGTGGGAGAGGGGTGTTCTTCCCCTCATCACTTCCGAGGTACTATTCCATACGGAAAGTTCCCTTTCCGGCTCCGTAATTTCTGATTAAAAATCAGACGCAGAGGAGCGATACTGCTATTGGAGATTTGCTGTTTGTACCTCTGAATATCCAGTTATCTAGCTTTTATAAGAATTCTAGACTGCAGATATTCTTTGGAATTTAATTTTAAAGCAAGGTACACTCAGGTAAGCTTGTCCTGATAGATCCCTCTGTTTGTTGGAGTTCAATCTCCGAGCAGAGATTTTGGCGCTTAATTTGTTGCTGTATGTACCTTTCAAAGTACGAGTTCACATAGATTTACAGTCTATTCTAAACTTTGCTGTCAGTACTTTTTAGTTGTGAAACATTTTGGTGAGGCGCCGCTCTCACATTCTCTACCGAAGTAGTCACAGACACGATAAAATAAATTTATGCTCTGTGAGATACAGCTGAGGCGACTTTCTGTATGTCAAAATGTCGTCCACATTTTTAGAATAAACTACCAAATTTAAAAAATCATTTAAAAAAATTTGCGAACTTTAAAATTCCAGATTTTATCATGTCCATATCTGACATAACAATAATTTATGCTAATATTAAAAAGAGGTAAAACCATGTCTGAATACTCTGAATTAATTAAAAACTTCAGTCGCATACGAGATTATATGCGTGAGTTTTTTGTGTTCGGATTTAAGACAAGAAACGATTTTAATCAAAAAAGTAAGCGTACATACGATAATGAACGAAGAAGAATTGAAAACTATCTTGGAGATTTAACCAAATGGGAATATGGGGATGGAGGCAAAAAAGTCTTTATCTCTGTCGACTCATCTAAAATTTCTGTAAATCCTTTTTATAAAGCCTATAAATCAAAAAGTTTTACTGATAATGATGTCATTCTTCACTTTTTGATTTTAGATATTTTAACAAGTAATGAATTTCTTACTCTTGATGAAATAACAGATTTAATAAATGACAGGGTTGAGTTTTTATTTGAACCTCAAACTGTTAGAAATAAACTCAAAGAATATACCGAATACGGCATTATCAACGCAACAAAAGAAAAGAAAGCGCATTATTATTCATTAAATAAATGCTATTTTGAAGATTTTGACATATCCAAAGATGCGATAAATTTCTTCAGTGAAGTTGCGCCTTTTGGTGTCATTGGAAGTTATATCAATGACAGAATTGATAATAAAAACAAAAAATTTCAATACAAGCACAACTTTATAGTAAATACTCTTGAAGACAATGTTATGCTTGATATTATAAATGCAATAAAAGAACAAAAACGTGTTGTAATAGAAAATTATTCTCGCAGAGATGATGTTGCCAATAATTTTAATATCTTACCTTTGATTATATATATTAGTGTTCAAACTGGCAGAAGATATGTAATTGCACAGGGTAAAGGTAAATATAGATTTTCAGTATATCGATTAGATTATATTAAGGAAAATAAAATTGAGTTTTTAAATTCTAATAAGAGTGTAAAAATATTAGAGAAAGACGGTAATTTTACCCAATTAAAGCAAACATTAGAATCCTGTTTTGAAACATCATTTTCGACTGCTCTCGTAAGAGAGGGAAAGCCGGAACACTTTGAAATGACCTTATTGGTTAATGAACAAACCGAAGACTATATTATAAAAAGACTTGAAAGAGAAGGCCGTGGTGGCAAAGTTGAAAAATTAAGAAGAAATATCTACAAATATACCAATGATGTTTTTGATACAAATGAACTCACCACTTGGATTAAAACCTTTATAGGCAGGGTTGTTGAATTGAGTGGCGATAATAAGAAAGTTATAGATCTTTTTTATGATGATGTAAGAAAAATGGCGCAAATGTATGGAGGTAACGATGAATAGTTTATTCTCTGAAATATTTGGCTGCTATTATAAGGTTATAACGGAAATAGTTAATAACTCGCCTCTTTCAATGGAAGAAATAAGAGAAATTATAAATGAAAATGGCTTTGCCGAAAGTTGTTTTCACCTTTTACCCAAACTTGAGACTTTACCATTTATAGAAAAAAGAGATGATAAATACTATTCTCTTTTAGAAAATAAAATTAAAATGCCGATAACAAATATTGAAAAATCTTGGTTAAAGTCAATATCTCAAGATTCTCGATTTGATTTGTTTGTAGATGATTATGACAGATCAAAGCTGGAGGGCATTGAGCCTTTATATGAACAAGATTTATTCAGGTATTATGATAAATATTCCGATGGAGATGATTTTGATAATTACTACTACCAAAAATATTTTCGCAAAATAAATAATGCTATAGAAAATAAAATTGTTGTAAAAATCGTCTATCAAAGTCCTAAGCGGGGAAAAATAACAATTGGACATTATATACCTTTAAAATTTGAATTTTCACCTAAAGATGACAAATTCCGATTTTTTACCGCCCGAATTATAAAAGGCAAAATTATGGATTATGTTTGTCTAAATATGGGTAGAATACTTGACGTTAGAAGTTCTAATGAAATATTTAAAGGGAAGCCTAATATTGAACCTCATATCGAAAAGTTTGATTGCGAAGAACCCATAATAGTCGAAATATATAATGATAGAAACGCTATTGAAAGATTTATGGTGGAATTTTCAACATATAGAAAAAATAGCGAGTTTGATGATAATACTCAAACCTGCACTACAAAAATTTATTACAGAAAAGCTGATGAAATAGAAGTTTTAATTAAACTGTTATCTTTTGGACCAACTTTAAAAGTTCTTGGGCCAGAAAGATTTTTAAAGCTATTTAAATATAGAATAAAAAAACAATATGAAATGTTTGGTAAATAACTTATTTTTATTCTATTCCTAATACTTCCTTTTCTATCTGTTCGATAATTTCAGAAGTTAATTGTCCTGTTGGTTTTGGTTGTTTGGATTTTTGGTTAGAGGTTTCATATTGTTTGACTTGTGGAATGTTTTTCAAAATTTTCATCAGTGAATAGATTTCAGATTGTGGAGTTGACGTTTTATTATCCATATCCTTGGAAATTTTTTGCATTAGTTTTCTTGCAAAGTCTAAAAGTTCTTTGCTAAAAATTTCTTGATTACGTTCCCTCTCAAATCTTTTCCTATCCCATTCGTATTTCTTTTTCCAGTAAAACAAAGTTCTACGAGATATGTTTAGTTTAGTTCCGATTTCTTCAAGTGGGATTTTATCATAAATATACATCTTTTCAGCTTGTTTGTAATCTTTCATTTTAGTCATATTAACTCCTTATCTGCACATTGAATTTTTAACACCATAATACGGATTGTGCTTTATGTAACCTTGCTCAAACGCATATTTTAAAATACTTCCAAGCAAAGTCACCCCATTGCTTGCTGTTTTTGGTTTGTATTTTCCTTTCATTTTCTGCATAAAATCAACAATCATTTCGTAAGTGATTTTGTTAATTTTTATATCTCCAAAATACGGTAGAATATTGTATTTTAACTGAGATTTGTAACCCTTCAAGGTATCTTTTGTCAGTTTCCTATTTATAAGATAATCTTGTGCTAAATCACTAAATAAAATCGTGCTACCTTTTCTAAAAGTTGGTTTTGGATATAACTCAAAAGTTTTCTCCTTAGAAACTTCTACATATTTATATGAACCTTGTTCAAAAACTATTTTATCCCCGTTCAAGAGCTGTTCAAGTTCCGTTTTACAATCACACTCAGCAATCATTTCAATTTCATCAAGTGTAAACTCTTTTAAATGTCTGGCTAGTTTTTCGATGTTCATACAATTTGCTCCATAATTTCTTTTGCAACTTCTGTTAAATTATTATCTTTAGCAAATGATTCCATCTGATTTATCAGTTGAACTATTTGTCTAAATCTATTAAACTTGGGATAAATGTACTCAATCGCATCAGGAGTAAATGAAATTTTGGAAAGTTGACCAAAAATCTGTGACAAATCACTTATTCCAAATGTTTCAAATTTCAAAATTTCTGAAAACCTATCATACAAATGTTTGTATCTTTCAAGTTTTCTGTGAACCAAGCCCATACCAATAAATATTATTGGGCAGTCAGTTTCATCGTGAATATCTCGTAGAGTTTCAATGGTTTTATAGTTGTTCATCAAATAATCAATTTCATCAATAAAAATTATTTTGGGCTCCTGTTTTAATTTTTTAACAACTAAATTGAAATTATCAGAAGTTAAAAATCTTGGAATTTCATCAAGTTCCTTAACTAACTCTTCCAAAAGCCACCGACCTGTCATTAAATTCGTTGCTCTTAAATATATCGCATCATATTTACACGCAAGCCATAAAGCAGTTTGCGATTTCCCGAGTCCCGGTTCACCATACACAAGTCCCATTTTTGGAATGTTTTTCGGTTTGTTTTGTATATTTTCCACTAAACCAATAAAGTTTTTTACGTTTTGAGTTTTTACAAAAATCTTATTCATACAGCAATTTGAACTCCTTTGTGTTTTTAAATTCTGCTATCCAAGAATTATTTGGATCGTTTGCTATTAAATATTCATATTTTTCAGAATTATTTTTGAACAGGGTTTGAAGGGTATTTGAACGCGGTTTGAATTCAACTTCTTTTGGTTCATTCATTTTCTGCTCGATAAATTTAACCTCTTCATTACTTAAATATTGTTTTACCGAGTTAATTGTTTTCTTTCGTAACTGTCGTTGTTTAACAATTTTCTGTTTGTAATCTTCAAAATCTTTCACATCACCCAATAGTTTTGCCATCGGATGTGTTTCTGTTACACGTTCTGCTGTGCATAAATATTCACCTTTGGTGGTAAATACTTTGATATTTGTTAGGTCAAAAAGATTGTATTTAATTAGAACTTTGCTTTTAAATCCGTATAACCTTTCATCAAAATAATCACAATTCAAAAACCTAATTCCATTTCTCTGAATTGTTTTAATCTCTGTTGCAAGCATCAAATCATCCAGCATATTTATATCAACATTTTGAGTTTTTCGTTCTGCTAAGACTTCGGCTATCGTTTTATTTGGTGCATTAGGACAAGGTTGAAAATTTTTGAAATTTAGCCACATATCAATCATTTTCATTGTTTCTTCGATTGTAGGAATATATTCATTGTGCAAACTCTTGTGTAGCTTTTCATTACGCATCATATATGCTGGCTTGTTATTTATTGATGAACCAATATAGTTGGGTAAAAGTTTTTCAAAACCCTCCTGAAATTCTTTAAAAAATCTTTCAATTACTTTTGCTCTGGCATTATACGGTCTTGCAAAAACTGTTTCAATCCCAAATTTTGAGTATAATCCTTGAAAACCAAGTTCTGTGAATCCCTTATCGTCAGTAAAATATTTTGCTCTGAATGCTCTCCCATTATCTTGATACACAACTTTCGGAATCATATCAAGGTTGAGTATAGCGTTTCTTAGAGCAGAAGCTATACATTGAGTATTTTCTTCAAGCATTATTTCATAGCCGACAAGTGCTGTTGATTTCCAATCCAAAAATCCGACTAAAGTTGCACGACAAGGTTTGCCTGTAAACGAGTTTATCACTTGAAACGCTAATTTATGTCCGTCAGCTACTAGAATATCCCCAACTTCTAAAAGAGATGCATCCCGTTTTATATACGGTTCTACTTTATCTGAAAGAGCTTTTTCTCCATCTCTAGCTAAAATCCATTTGTCATAATTATTGTCTTTGAACCATTTTGCATATCTTCTAAAAGTGATATCTGCTGGAATAAAACTTTGTCCTCGCTCTTTTAACTTATACTTGGTCAGAGCCGTTGCCTTGCCTATTGAAATACGGTTAGGGTGCAACAGCAAACTCATAAATATTTTGATTTCTTCATCGGTTAAAACTGTTCTATATTCATCTACTTTAGAATATTTGTATTGGGGTATAAGTTTGATATAATCTTCTGTTCCATTTAACATTGCATACCAACGGTGCAAACTGCCACGAGATATTTTACCTAGAATCTCAAATAGATGAGAATTTGAGGTATTATGTAATTTTACAAAATCGTAATCTGCTTGAAGTTTATTTGTTGATTTCTTTCTGAATTCAAGCCATTTGTGGATTAAGTCTAATCTTGCCAATGCTATTTGTTTGGATTTTTCTGGTGTGAATTCTGCCATGCGTATTTCCTTTGCATACACATTCATCACTCACCTTTCGGAATAAATCAAGTCCTAAATCTTAATCTCAGAGACATTTCGACACATATCAAACTAAAAGACAAATCAAAACGGACAATTTTTGCACTAAAAGCCTCATGGCTAAAACTCAAACCGCAAGCAAGATATAGGCTCAAACAAGTTCAAAATAAAAGAATATCAGTGCAATTTAGTGCAAAATTAAGGACAAAAGTGCAAGAAAAGACCGCCAAATCTCAACACTCTAAAGCTGCCTCAATCTCCCAACAACTCGGCACTTCTGCCTAAAATCAACCGTCCCAAATGTCCTGATAAACTATATAAAATATGGACAAAGCAAAAGCCTTATCCATATTTTATTCAGAGAGGATGGGATTCGAACCCACGGTGAAGTTACCCCCACACAACCTTTCCAAGATTGCACCTTAAGCCACTCGGACACCTCTCTATTCTATTGTCATGCTTTATTCTACTAAAAGAATTTATAATTGTAAATAGTAAAATATAGGGACTTATCTACATCCGGGGTAAACTTACTTGTATATAAGTCCCAAAATATAGACAAGTGGCTAATTGAAAATTTTAGATATTTGAAATATTATATAGAAATATACACTATATAATGTAAAGTTGATTTATGAATAAAGATTTTAATCTATATGAAAATATAGATTCCAACATATTAGAAGCTGCATATTGTAAAAAAAATTATTTGATTGCCGAAACTTCGGAGGGAGGGGAGGAGGCAGAAGAAAACCTTGCGGTAATATATTTTGCCTCAAATGCTGTCTTTCATCCAAACAATCTTTTACAATTTGATATTAATATTAATCAAAAAAATCGTTTTGAATGGTTCAAATTGAGAATTACCAGAGCTCGTAAACATATTTATATGAGGGATATTTTAAAACAGTTTTATGCAGAAGGTATAAATGATAAAATTGATTCTCTTGATAAAATTATTGAATTTCTGCAAAAAGAAACTCACGGTATGCGTACAATTACAGTCGGAACCTCTGCCGGAGGATATATGGCTCTCCTGGCAGGATTAAAACTAAAATCGGAAATAATCTTTGCATTTTCTCCATTTGTACAAATTGAGGATTCTTATAGAATTCATACGTCTTTAGAGAATAATAAATATAAAAATCTTGTTGAGGATATAAGGCATTCCAAATCTCAAATTATTTATTTTTCGCCAATTTATTCAAAAGAAGATTTTATGCAATTAGATTTGTTAAAAGATGTAAAAATTCCTAATTTGCATATTTTTAAATACAAGTCTGACATACATGGAAAAACATTAAAACGGAACGAGCTTTATTGTTTTATTAATTCGTCGCCAAAATTTTTGTCTTTTGTTAATAAGTATATTTTGCATAATAGACCTTCAAAAAATTTAATTAAATACGTTTTTCGTATCAAATATTTTTTGACCATGCGCTTGTTTGGTATAAAATAACCGTATGGCTAATATGATTCCACCCGTAAAAAAAAGTTTGAACGGAAGTATTATTATTCCTTCTGATAAATCTGTTTCGCACAGAGCCGTTATGTTTGCTTCTCTTGCAAAAGGAGAATCTGTTATACATAATTTTTCCAGAGGTGCAGATCCGATTTCCAGTATGGAAATTTGTTCTGCACTTGGTGCTGATATAAAGTTTTCGGATTCAAATACTTTGATTGTGAACGGTAAAGGTTTATTGTCAAAACCTGTCAATGTCCTTAATTGCGGAAACTCCGGAACTACAATGAGATTTATGTGCGGAATTCTTGCAGGACAAACTTTTGATTCCGTTCTTATGGGCGATGAAAGTCTCTCAAAGCGTCCGATGAAACGTGTTATTGAACCTTTAACACTTATGGGGGCAAATATCATTTCCGACAATTATCACGAACCTATAAAGATTTCGGGTGCAGATTTGCATGGAATTTCATATTCTTCAAAGATTTCGTCAGCACAGGTTAAGTCATGCCTGCTTCTTGCAGGATTAAATGCTAACGGACTTACAGAGTATACCGAACCTTCAATTTCACGAAATCATTCTGAATTAATGCTTAAATACATGAATGCTGATATCGAAACATTTGGGACAACTAATATCATTCGAAAATCGGTTCTTGAACCGCAAGAAATTCATGTAATCGGCGATATTTCCTCTGCGGCGTATTTTATTGTTGCGGCAAACATTCTTCCGAATTCTGACATTATAATAAGAAATGTTGGTTTAAACGCTACGCGTACGGGTATAATTGACGTTATTAAGGCTATGGGTGGGAATATCGAAATTCTTGATAAAAAAATTGTTTCTAATGAACTTGTAGGCGATTTAAGGGTCAGATATTCTCAGTTAAAAGCCTGCACGATTGAAGGTGAAATAATTCCACAATTAATTGATGAACTTCCGATAATTTCTGTTCTTGCGACACAGGCTGAAGGTCAGACAATAATCAAAAATGCCGAAGATTTAAAAAATAAGGAAACGAACCGTATTACTGCAATGGTTACGGAATTAAAAAAAGTCGGAGCAGATATAGTTGAAACCGAAGACGGATTTATAATAAACGGTAAAACCAAATTGCAAGGCGATGCGGAAATTAATACCTATTTTGATCACCGAATTGCAATGAGTATGTATGTAGCAGGACTCGTTTGCGAAAAATCAATACTAATAAAAGATTTTGAATGGGTGAATATTTCTTTTCCGGAATTTGAAAAATTGTTTAATAGATTAATGCAATAAAAAAGAGCCTTTTAAAAAGGCTCTTTTTTTACTAATTTGTAATTGCTCTGATAACATTAAACGATTTATCCCAACCGTTGCTATCTTTTGCATTTTTGTATTTTTCCATTTTAGCTGCACGTTTTTTCTTTAGTTTTTCTTGTTTTTTGTTAAACGATGCCAGTTTTTTCGGATTAGAATTTCTTTCTTTAACAATTGGCGAAGCATAGTTCATAAAGCTTTTGTAAGAAGCGGAATTATACCCGACTTTAGCTTTTGTAGGATAAGTGTATGTCAGGTAATCATAAACATACATGGTTCTTTTGTCCCCTGACGGGTGAGTTGAAATTACATCAACGTAGTTTCCGCTTATTTTGTATAGAACTGAAATCATTGCCATAGGGTTGTAACCAGCTTTTACCATGAGGTCAGCTCCCGTAATGTCGGCTTCATATTCTTCGGTTCTGGACATTTTTAACATTGTCATGTTATTCGCAATATTTGCACCTGCTTTTATTCCTGCGTTGATATTTGCGTTATAAATTGCAGTAGAAGTAGCCGTTGCGATAACATTTTGTTTAGCAACGTGGTGGTTAACAATGTGACCGATTTCGTGAGCGATTACTGCCGCAAGTTCAGCATCGGAATCTACAAATTTTAACAGCCCTGTATAAACGCAAATTTGTTTGTCAGCATTTGCAAATGCATTAATTTCGTCAGTTTCAATAACTTTGAATGTAATTTTGGTCGGAAGCTTATTTTTTGCAAGCAAATTTTTTCCGATAGTATTAACTCTTTGTACATTAGAAGCCGTCGTCCAATTAGTAGCAGCATTTGCACTGACCTGAACCGACATAAATACGGCAATAAGAATTCCTAAAAATTTCTTCATGAAAATTTCTCCTTAAACTACCATAATCCCTTTAATATATAAAACAAAAAACTGGGTCCGGAGGGGCTCGAACCCTCGACCAATTGATTAAGAGTCAACTGCTCTACCAACTGAGCTACAAACCCAAGTTATTTCAATACCATTATATAACGGAATAAAAATTTTACAATAGTTATACAGTTGCAATATATGTAAATTTATGTAAGAATAAGCATTATGAATGATATGTGTGAGAAAAAGATGAAAGCAATGATTATGGCTGCAGGTGTAGGAAGCAGACTGGAACCATTAACCCAATCCGTACCAAAACCTCTTGTGCCGGTTTGTAACAGACCTGTTATGGATATTTTACTTGAAAAATTATCCAAAATCGGAGTTAAAGATATTATTGCAAATACACACTATCTTGCGGAAAAAATTATTGAAAGATATTCTGACAGACCATACGGAATAAATTTTAATTATATAAAGGAAGACTCTTTATCAGGCACAGCAGGCGGATTAAAAAAATGTCAGTATTTTTTTAATGAAGGTGATGATTTCATCGTTCTTTCTGCCGACGGATTATCTAATGCGGATTTGCAGCAGGGCATTGATATCCATAAGCGTTCAGGTGCAATTGCAACTATAGGTATAAAAGCAATTCCTATGGAAGAAGTTTCCCATTTTGGAGTTGTTGTAACCGATAAAAACGGATTTATTTCAGAATTCCAAGAAAAACCTCCGGTAAGTGAGGCAAAAAGTAATTTTATAAATACAGGAATTTATATTTTTAATTATAAAATTTTTGAATACATTCCTGCCAATACATTCTATGATTTTGCAAAAAATGTATTTCCTAAACTTCTGGAAGATAAGCAGATAAATACCTTTGAAATAAAAGAATATTGGACAGATATCGGAACATTAGACCAGTATAAACAATCAACAAAAGATTTATTTGCAGGAGAGTGCAACTTTAACCATACACCAATAGTAAATACAAAAAACGGTTCATATATCAGTTATACCAACATAAACGCAGCATTAACAAATATTGTGGGAACTGTAACAATCGGAAAAAACTGTAAAATCGGAAAAAATGTTACGATAAAAGATAGTATAATATGGGATAACGTAACATTGAGCGATGGAATAACCGTAGAAAACAGTGTAATAGGTTCAAATTCGAAAATTCTGGCAGATATAAATACCGAAATAATCGGTTCGGACAAGGTTGTTGAAAGAAGTTTCGAAAAAGACTGTGAAAAGCTCTTGATTTTTTAATATATTGATGTTAAAAATTTAATAAAGCATAATATAAATACCGCGGGACTATGGCGCAGCGGTAGCGCAGGGGACTCATAATCCCTTGGTCGTGGGTTCGAATCCCTCTGGTCCCATAAAAAAATACAGGATTGCTCCTGTATTTTTTTATATTTATTTTCATTTTATATTTTTTCTTTTAATAGCATACCCAGTCTTTTAATACCTTCGTCAATTGTTTGACAATCAGCGTTTGTATAGTTCAAACGCATAGCATTAACATCTTTTCTTCCAATATAAAACGGGTCTCCCGGAACATATACAACTTTTTTCTCCAATGCTTTTGGGAACATTTTCATTGCACTTATATTTTCAGGCAACGTTACCCATAAAAACATTCCACCTTGTGGAGTTGTATATTTTACATCTTTTGGAAAATACTGAGCCATAGCATTTAACATTGCAGAGGATTGTTTTTTATATAATGTTTTAATTTTTGAAATGTGTTCTTCTATATCATTATTAATCAGATAATCCCATATCAAATATTGAGAAAATATATTACTGTGCAAATCACTGGCTTCTTTGGCAACAGAAAGATTTCTTATAATTTCTTTATTTTCCGATATAACAAAACCTATTCTCATGCCCGGAGTTACTGTTTTTGAAAAAGTACCTAAAATTATACTGTTTTTAAGTTTTCCGGCACCAATATAAGGCAGACGGCTACCTTCAAATTGCAAATCTCCGTACGGGTCATCCTCAATTAACACAGTATTCTTATCCTTTAAAAGATTCGCCATATCTTCTCTAATTTGTTTTGAATAACTTAATCCTGTAGGATTTTGAAAATTTGGTATGGTATAAATAAATTTAATTTTATTATTAAGATTCAGCTTTAATTGTTCAAGATCCATGCCATTTTCTTTTAATTCAATTTGATAAAATTTCGGTTTATATTGGGAAAAAGCTTGAATTGCACCAAGATAACTCGGATTTTCTAAAATAACTTCATCATTCTCGTTTAAAAATACTTTTCCGATTAAATCCAGAGCTTGTTGAGAACCCGTTGTAATAAGAATATTATCCAAAGAGAGATTTAGTCCGAATTTTGTATTATATCTTTTGGCAATGTACTCACGTAATTCGGGTAAGCCTGCCGTAATTGAATATTGAAAACATTTGCTGCCGTATTTTTTTACAATCCTTTCCATAGAATGTAATAAACTTGTTTCGGGAAAAGAAATAGGATTTGGTAATCCGCCTGCAAAAGATATAATTTCGGGATCTACAGCAGTCTTTAATATACTTCTGATAAAAGACGGCGGTGTATTTTTAATTCTTTCTGATAATAATTCTTCCATATCCATATCCATATCCATTTCTAACTAATTTTAATATTAGTTCCTTAATACTGTTTATATATTATTATTATGTGTTTAAAATATTATGTCAATAGAAGAAAAACCTTTTAAATACTTAATTTAAGTTTACTTAAAATATTAAAAACCGACTATACAAATAATTATATATCTTTTTTCATTTCCGCGTATGGCAAAAAAGAAAAACCATGCTTTTTATAAATATTTACAGCACAAGAATTTTCTTTTTCTACTTCAAGCCTTATTACAGAATTCCGATAATGATTTTCGATAAATTCAAGAATAAACGACCCCAGATGCATTCCCCGGAATTCGGGTTTTATATACAAATCTTCAAGCCAGATACAGCGTTTCCCGAACTCTGTGGAGTAACTTTTTGCAATCATTGCATAACCTGCAATTGTATTGTTTTTTAAACAAACATAACCTTCTAAAAATGGTGAATCGTTTATACAATTATCAAAATCGCGTAAAAATATATCTTCGCTTCCGTTTGTAAAGACCGCCTCGGAAGAATAAAATTCTCTCATCATTGAAAGGATTTCATCTTTATCTTTATTTTGCATGTTTCTGATTTCGTAACTCATAACATATTTTTACCTTAAAAATTATTTGAGGTCAAAATATTTTATTCTTTTAGAAAAGCCTCATTATTAAGCAGCACTGAAAAAGATAATAAAGAAAAATTAATGTACGGAATCAAAGCGTATCTTTCAGACATAGCCTGAAGTAAAGTTAAGGTTATGATAATTAAAATAGGAATACATTTGCTTTTGTATGCTTTTCTAATTACAAGAGCATAACCTGTCAAAAACAACAAAAGCATAATTATACCGTCTTTTAGAAGCAGTGCTCCATACAAATTGCCCATAATATTCATTTCATGAAATATATGAAAATCTCCGCCAAAGAGCGTAATCGGATGGGTTGTAAGCGAGTAACAAATATTTCTAAACCTGTAAGACGATAATTCATCCAGCCACAGAGCAAAAGGGAAAGACATTCCGTAAAGTTTTGCAATAACAAAAGAACTTAACGGACATAATATAACCATTAATTTGGAAACAAAATAATTAAAATTTAAAGCATAAGTTTTAAACCAGAATTTACTAAAATTAACAAGTAACAATAATATGATTAAAAGTAAAGATGTAGTACGAGAATTAGCAAAGAACGTAACGATACACCAAATCAAAAAAATAAAAATATTATCTTTTGCACTAAAATCTTTCCAGCGTATACAGACTAAAGCCATACAAATCTGCAAAAGATAAGCGGAGAAAATATTCGGCTCAATAAAACCGAAAGAATGCCTATGGAAATAAAAACTTCCTGTCCTTTCAAAAAGTATATCTGGTCCGTAACCCATTGCAGTGAAAGTTGTTATAATCAACAGCATTGCAGAAGTCACAGCTAATACATATTTTGAAACTTTATGCAGACTCAAACCGTACATCGCCAGAAGCATAAACCAGAGTAACAATAGAGAATTATTATGAGAATAATACGCAGCAATTGATAATAAAAGTGTGATTAAAAAATGTACAATAAATTTTTTAAGGTTATAAACTCTATGAATAAAAATATTAAAATAAAGGCAGCCGAAAAAGAGTACTTTAGTAAAATAAACTTTTTCGGCTGCCAAAGAAATATAATTACCACCAAAAACACTTGTATACAATATTCCGAAAACAGATGATACAAGATAAGCAATTATAAATATATATACACTTATTTTCACGGCATTTACCAGCTATAAAGAATAATTACACTCGTATAAGTCCGGCGGCCAATGTGTATTACAAATTGGCGTACATTTACCGTCTTTAAAAGACATTGCATAAAAAAATGCATCTTTATTAAAGAAGACTGATTCAAGAGACTTACAGGCTTCTTCTGTGTCACAACCGCTTAGATTGTCAGCACTGCATTGCGAAACCTTTTCCAACTCCGAACTCACATCGAAAATATTCCCGCCGGTTCCCGCAAATCGGTATTTACGTAAATCTTTTACCGCCACATTTGGCTTTTTCATTCCATTCACATCAACATAGACATCAAAACTGCTTAAACTCTCATCCGGCACTACTCCAAATATCATTCCGTCCGGTGTTGAATACATATAATTTACTGTACTCCAATCAAAAGGGGATGGTTTTTCATTCCCCGTAATTGAATATTTTTCCGGCATACTCTCCGCTTTTAAATCAGGTGAATCTTTTATTATTTTAAAGATCTTCTTATGCTCATTTGATACACAAGTTATATTTGATACACCATTACATTTATTCATAAATGCCAAATTTGATACATTGAATATACCTTCTTGAGCCATCATCAACTTGTATCCGTTCAAAATTGATGCTTTAGCTTTTTTTACCTGATTCTCAAGCACCTTATCCTCTATCTTCGCAGTCAAGGTCGGCATAATAAGTGCCGCAACTATTCCGATTATGCCTAAGGTGATTAAGACTTCTGCTAAAGTAAAGGCGCTTTTACGCATATTATTACAATTAGCTACGTGCGTAGCACCTTCGGCAAGAGTGAATCCTTTTTTCATACATCCTCCGTTTTCTATACTATTTTTCATTATAACTCTTTTCAACACTGATGTCACCGTGTCATTAGGCACGGTGTTTGATACAGGAGTTTTTGCATACGATAACAGAGGATTGGCTGCAATTGCCTTAGATAACGGCTGGG